>CAVALT010000006.1:4212-20940 GCA_963589455.1 Clostridiales bacterium | reverse complement strand
AAATCCGGCGCGGGAAACGCTTTAATCAGCGTTTCCTTAATCAGTATTTCTCTATATCAGGCAGCCGCAGGTACTGCAGCAGAGTCGGGATAGTGCAGAGTACAGGGTACTGCAGCGAAATACGTTAAGGTCAGGGAAAGGACTGTGATTTGGGCAGGAAAATAAGTCTTATAGTTTCCGTCTATAACGAAGAGGGCGGACTGAGACAGTTTTTTACAACAGCACAGGCAGAGCTTTGCAGGCTGCTTGCGGAAAAGCCGGAATATGAGTATGAGCTGCTTTTTGTCAATGACGGAAGCACGGACGGGAGCAGGGCCTTGCTGCAGGAGCTTAAGAGGGAGGCACCGGACAGGGTCAGAGTTATAAGCTTTTCACGCAACTTCGGTCACGAGGCGGCAATGACTGCCGGACTTGATTATGCAGCCGGAGATTATCTGATCTTTATGGATGCGGATCTTCAGCATCCGCCGGCCTGCGTGCCGGCTATCATGGAGGCCTTTGAGGAGGGACATGACATCATCAGCATGGTCCGTACCAAAAATGAAGACAGCGGTGTTGTCGGAGGCCTTGCCTCAAAGGCATTTTACAGTATTATCAACAGTATATCGGATGCGAAGATGACGCCGGCAGCCTCGGATTTCTTTGCAATGGACAGGCAGGCAGCAGAGGTATTAAGGCATAATTATCGTGAAAAGGTAAGATTCCTCAGAGGCTTCGTACAGAATATAGGCTTTGACAGAATAAATCTTGAATACGAGGCCGGTACACGGGCTGCCGGAGTAAGTCACTATAACCTGAAGAGACTTATAAGACTTTCGGTCGATGCAGTGACCTGCTTTTCCGATATGCCGCTCAAGCTTGGCATATATGCCGGACTTGCATCAGGCATGCTTGGTGTGGTGCTGATTATATATACTCTTTTTACAAGAGGAAGTGCTCCGAGCGGATACGCAACCATAGTAATACTGCTTTGCTTTATGTTTGCAGTGCTGTTTATGCTGCTTGGAATAATGGGAAGCTATCTGTCTATAGTTTTCCGGGAGATAAAGGACAGGCCGATCTACATAATAGAGGATGCTGACTGCCTGATTGAGAAAAATGACTCAGGATACACTGAATAAATTATACAGGGACTGTACACTCTGCCCGAGAGCCTGTCATGCAGACAGATTCTCGGGCAGAGGCTTCTGCGGAGTCGGAGCGGAGCTTAAGGCGGCCAAAGCTATGCTGCATCGCTGGGAGGAGCCATGTATAGCCGGAAAAAACGGCAGCGGAGCAATCTTCTTTTCGGGCTGCACACTGAGATGCATATACTGCCAGAATCATGAGCTGAGCCATGACTGCTTCGGCATTGAAATCAGCACAGAGAGACTGGAAGAGATTATATACGAGCTGAGTGCTCAGGGCGCTGAAACGATAGAGTTTGTTACGGCATCACAGTATATTCCGACGATTGCCGCAGTGCTTGAACGCATAAAAAAGAATATTAAGGTTCCGGTTGTTTTTAACTGCGGAGGCTATGAGTCGGTGGAAAGCCTTCGCATGCTGGAGGGACTTATAGATATATATATGCCTGATGTGAAGTATTACAGTGACGAGCTGGCTGTAAGGCTGTCATCTGCACCGCATTATTTTGAGACTGCAGTTAAGGCTGTCAGAGAGATGATTAGACAGGTCGGAAGGCCTCGGTACGGTGCAGGCAGGGGCTGTTATGTGGCTGCAGGGGAAGACGGAGCCGGCGAAGCAAAGACGGATCCGTATACATCCAGGGTGCCGGAAAATGCCGCCGCTGTCGGAGCAGCAGAGGTAGGGAGAAATACGGCTGGGAATGCTGCCGCCGCTGAAACCGCTGATATCTCAGCAGCTGAGGCTGAGGACACGGTTTTGAGCAGGGGAGTTATAATAAGGCATTTGGTGCTGCCGGGCTGCAGACAGGATTCGATACGCCTGATAGAGGAGCTCTGCTCAGAGCTTGGAGCAGACAGCTTCCTTATAAGCCTTATGAGCCAGTACACCCCGTTTTATAAAGCTAAGGATATAAAGGAGCTTAACCGCAGGGTAACAAGCTTTGAATATGATTCAGTGCTTAAACGTGCAGAGGAGCTTAAGCTGAAGGGCTTCATGCAGGAGCGAAGCTCTGCAAAGGAGGAATATACGCCGGCTTTTGACCTGAGCGGCATAGTTAAGGAAACACTGATTTAAAGAAACGCTGATTAAAGCATTTCCCACGCCGGATTTGCGCTGCGATGCAGCTAATTTCCTTGTGAATCCGTATGTGTGATCCGCCGGAGGCAAAATGCTTTTGAGCTCAGCATAATACTTTGAATAAGAGAATAAGAACAGGCAAGACTGATAGAAAAACAGAGGAAGAATATGAACATAGTTCTGCATGAGCCGGGAATCGCTTTGAATACCGGCAATATAGGACGCACCTGTGCTGCAACAGATACAGCACTGCATCTGATAAGACCCTACGGCTTTCATCTTACAGAGAAGGAGATAAAGCGCGCAGGTATGGATTACTGGGAAAAGATAGCCTTAAGTGAGTACATAGATTATGAGGATTTTCTGGAAAGGCACCCGGAGATTGCCTTTAACGGAGAAGAACATTCAGCAGCAGCTCCGAAGCTGTGGTTTGCAACCACCAAGGCAAGGCAGTGCTACTCCGATGTAAGCTTTGGGCCTGACGATTACATTATGCTCGGCAATGAGTCAAGAGGCATTCCGGAGGAGCTGCTTGTAAGTCATCCGGAGGCCTGCATACGCATACCGATGTGGGGAGACATCCGCTCACTTAATCTCGCCAATTCGGCAGCGGTTATCCTCTATGAAGCACTGCGCCAGAATGGCTTTGAGCATATGGAGAAGAAGGGCGAGCTGCACAGACTGAGCTGGGATTAAGTAAATACTGATTTAAGGAAACACTGATTAAAGCATTTCCTTAGACTAAGAATTCATACCTGCTTCATTATAAATAACTATTATCATACTGATGATGCAGAGCCAAAGGCTTTTTTCAGTTTTGACGGACTGCATCACGGTTTATTTATGGAGACGCTGATTTAATCAGCATTTCCCGATAATCAGATATTCAGGTGGAGACCGTAACTATGCTGCTTAACAAAATCATGGTCGTCGAGGACGACAAACAGCTCAATGATCTGTACAGCACTGTGCTTAAGAAGGCAGGCTTTGAGACCGTTCAGGCTATGAACGGTGAGGATGCATGCTTTAAGCTTGAAACAGAGCATGTGCATATGATTATAACAGATATTATGATGCCGGCCATGGACGGCTACAGCCTTGTAGAGGCTATCCGGGACTATGATCCTGAGATGCCGATACTGATGATTACGGCCAAGGATGATTTCCCGTCAAAGCAGAAGGGCTTTAATGTAGGGGCTGATGATTATATGACCAAGCCCGTTGATGTCAATGAGATGGTGCTCAGGGTTAACGCTCTGCTCCGCCGGGCCAATATTCTTAACGAGCATAAGCTTGTTATCGGAAGCACCGTACTTGATTATGATGCGATGACGGTTACCACGGAGGACGGACCTGTAGAGCTCACACAGAAGGAATTTCAGCTTCTATATAAGCTTCTCTCATATCCGGGCAAGATAATGACCAGACTGCAGCTCATGGATGAGATCTGGGGACCTGAGTCCAAGTCGGATGCACAGACCATAGATGTGCATATCAACAGACTCAGGAGACATTTCGAGAATAATAAGGATTTTGAGCTGTTAACCGTCCGCGGCCTCGGCTATAAGGCTGTCATAACCAGGAATGAATGATTCAACAAGAAAAAACAGACTAAAGATATGGCATAAGTTTGCCGTAATGATCACTCTTGTGATACTTGTGTATCTGAGCATTACATCATGGATAGCCATAAGGATCATTTCAAAATATGACGTAACCATAAACCGCAGCTTTCCGCTGCTCATAGTCATCTGCTGTTCGCTTACGATTGCCGCCGCAGTCACAGCCTGCATATCAGGGATGTTTCTGGATCCGATTGATAAGATGAGCGAGGCAATGAAGAAGGTTGCCGCAGGAGATTTCAGCGTACATATCGATACTGACAGGAGAAAATGCCGCATCAAAAATATTGAGACCATGAATACCAATTTCAACAAGATGGTAGACGGACTCAATTCAACAGAGATGCTCAAGACTGATTTCATTACCAATGTATCACATGAGCTTAAAACGCCTCTTGCTGCAATAGAGGGCTACGCCTCGCTGCTCTCAGCTACGAAGCTTACGGAGGAGCAGTGTGTGTATGCCTCAAACATAATGCAGTCTGCCTCACGGCTTACGACTCTTACCGGCAATATACTTAGGCTTTCCAAGCTTGACAATCAGCAGCTTGCACTTAAGGCAAGCTGTTTTTCACTTGATGAGCAGATAAGGCAGGCCATACTTATGCAGGAGAAGAGCTGGTCAGATAAGGAGCTTGACATTGAGCCTGATCTTGATCCGGTAAGCTATACAGGCTATGAGGAGCTAATGGAGCATGTATGGTCCAATCTGATATCCAATGCCATCAAATTTACGCCGAAAAACGGAACTATTGAATTCAGTCTGCATGAAAATGACGAAGCAATTACTGCAGTTGTGAAGGACACAGGCATAGGCATGTCAGAGTTTGAACAGCAGCATGTCTTTGATAAATTTTATCAGGCCGAGACAAATCACAGCCATGAGGGCAACGGACTCGGGCTTCCGCTTGTCAAAAAGATAGTCAGCATGCACGGAGGCACGGTCTCAATAGAGAGCGCGCCTAATGAGGGAGCAGCGTTTATAGTTACGCTGCCGAAGCAGATGAATTCTGAAGGCTGACCAGTGGCAATGCAGGCCAAGCGGAATTAGCTTACGGAAAGAGCAAATAAAAATGCGGAAAATGAGGCAGGTTATGAAAAGATGTGTAATCATAGGCGGGGCGCCGATTGAAAAATATGACAGGATTAAGAGCTATCTTAAGCCAGAGGAGGATTACTATATCTTCTGCGACTGCGGACTCAAACATGCTGAGTCGCTTGGCATAGCGCCTGATCTGATAGTCGGAGACTTTGATTCACATGAGAAGCCGGAGACTGAGGCTGAAACAATAGTGCTGCCTACGGTAAAGGATGATACGGACACGGTACATGCGCTTAAGGAAGCTATTGAAAGAGGCTATACCGATTATCTTCTCATAGGAATGACCGGACGCAGACTCGATCATACTCTCGGAAATGTATATATGCTTGTATATGCCTTCGAGCATGGCCTGAATGTGCTTATGGCAGACGACTATTCGGAGATAAGTGTGGTTTCCGACAAGCCTGTGGAGATAGATGACAGCATGCCGTTTTTCTCTCTGATCAACATTACAGGACGGGCAAGGGGCATTTACATAGACGGCGCAAAGTATCCGCTTAAGGGTGCGGAGATCAGCTATGATTATCAGTACGGTGTAAGCAATGAGGTCCTTCCGGGCAGTAAGGCCACGATAAGAGTAGAGGACGGAATGCTGCTGCTTATAAGAGATGCGGAGGGGTAAGGCAGCAGTGGCTTAAGCATAAATTAGCAGACTATAATGCAGCTGTTTAATAATAGCATTATAGTCTGCATGAAGTAAAATTAAGGGAATGCTGATTTAATCGGCATTCCCTTAATTTTACGCATGAAGGCCGATTCAGCGGCCCTCATGCAGATATCTGTCAGCGTCCTTAAAAAAGCTTGCTATAATGAGCACTATCACAAGCGCAATCGGAAAGGCTGCAATGATGGAAACCGTCTGCAGATTGCTCATGCTGCTCTCGGAAAAGAGCAGGGCAACAGGCAGCATGATAAGGAGCAGGGCCCAAAAGAGATTCATGCCCTTGGATGCGTGCGTGCTTTTATCAAGTCTCCGATATGAGTAATTGGAGGCCACCAGGGTGATTGAATCGAAGGAGGTAGCATAAAAGGCTATCATGGATATAATCAGCAGGAGCAGCATAAGCTTAAAGCATGGCAGAGTCTCGATAATGGCAATGATAGTATCATAGAGGCTGCCGCACTGGCTGTATATGCCAAGCACATTAAGCGTGCCGTGCAGCTCAAGTCCGAGAGAATAATTTCCCAGTATGATAAATGAGGTAAAGGTCGACCCCATTCCGAATATATAAGCTCCGAGAACTACCTGTCTTATAGTGCGGCCTCCGGAGATGCTGCCCATGAAAAACGGAGACGCAACGCACCAGACCATCCAGTAGGCCCAGTAGAATATAGTCCAGTTCTGGGGAAAGGAGGAGGTCCTGAGTGCATCTGTCCAGGTCGCAAGTCCGATAAAATTCTGAGCAAGATTGCCGACAGCGGAGAAGCCTGTTTCAATGATATAGCGGGTCTCACCGCCGAAAAACAGCACGATGCCGACAAAGGCATAGAATACATACATGCATATGCGTGCAAGCCAGTTTACACTCTTCATTCCGCGAAGCACGCAGAAGGTATAAACACCGCAGATTACAAGCAGTATGCCTATGGTGAGCACTCGGGAGTCGCTGATTCCGATCAGACGGCAGACAGCACGGGACAGCAGAGGCGTAGCTACTGAAAATGTGGTAGCGGTGCCTGCAATCAGAGCAACCACTGCAAGCACGTCGATAAATCTTCCTATGGCTCCGTCAGTATGTCTTCCAAGAATAGGACGGCAGGCTTCGGAATATTTCTGTCTGCTGCAGCCGCGCACATGGAGCATGAAGCCGAAGGCTGCCGCAAGAGCAGCATAAAAGCCCCAGGGAATCGGTCCCCAGTGAAACAGCGGAATGGTGGAGGCCCAGTCCTGAACAGAGCCAAGCTCAGCCAGGTGAGGTTCATCTGCATAGAGTATCCACTCGCAGAGTGAATAGAAAAGTATATCTGCTGCAAGACCTGCCGTAAACATCATGGAGCCCCAGGCAAAGAAGCTGTATGCAGGCTTCGAGCCGGGCTTGCCGAGCACTATATTTCCGTATCTTGAGAAGGCCATGTACAGGGAGGCAAGGAATACTCCGAGACCGATGATGAGATAGTAAACACCGAGATCATCACCGAGGAAGGTACGTACTGAGCTGAGTGCAGCACCGGAGCCCTCCGGATCAAGCACAAAGAAAATACATAATATAAGTATGGCGGCGAACGGCACCAGCGTGGTAAACGGATCTATATTTCTGAAGCATTTCATAGCTGACAGCAGGACTCCTTTCCCCAATGTTCAAAAACGAAAATCTAAATCAAATTTTGAACATTCTACCTGCGGGTGCAGCTGTTGTCAAGCGTATTACAGTCATTGACCGAATTCATTTTCGCCTCTATAATTCAAGAATGTTATTGTAGCTGTTTAGCGCACATCTCGAATTTGCTCCGCAAATCCTCGCTGCGGATCGCACGGATTTGCTTTGGGATTAGCTGCTTCGCAGCGCAAATCCGGTGTGCGAAACGCTTTAATCAGCGTTTCCCTATCGTGAATTTGCCTGCGAGCAGTCAATTCACGATGAAACACAGAAGGTGCTAAACAGATAAACAATTTATAAAAAGTATAAAACTTTTATAAAATCGCAGTTCAGTTCATACAGCGTACATAATTCGGCTAAATAATGGGCACAGAATTAAAAACCGGGCGGGATGTCTGTCTGATACACGACAGAGCAGGACACAGACCCGGCAGCAGTTATTCAGAGGTTTATTATGGCAAATTTGGGAAATATTTTCGATTATAAAAATGATCCGAACCGCAGCAAATATGACGGCAGCAATAATTTCAGGAAGCCGGACAAGCGCATGACCATGTATGTGCTGTTCATGCTGGCGGTCATGCTCATCATCAATCTGGTCATTGCCCCTGCATTTCAGAACAGCAGGATAGTACAGACCAGCTATGATTCATTTCTTGATGAGCTGTCAGACAGAAATGTCAATCAGGTAGAGCTTGACAGTACAACAATCAAGTATACCTTAAACGGCAGCGATACCATATATGAGACAGGACGCATAAACTACATCGGAGAGGTTGAGCGTATGTATGCCGCGGGTGCAGAATTTACGCAGGAGATTCCGCAGACGGTATCGCCGATCTGGGCTATACTCTACAATCTGCTTCCGCTCGGACTCATGATATGGTTCGGCTATTATATGGCCAAGACCATGAAGCAGCGCGGCGGCGGATTCATGGGCATGGGCAATTTCGGCAAGGCCAATGCCAAGGTATATGAGAACAATAACGTAGGCATCAAGTTCAAGGATGTAGCAGGTGAGGATGAGGCTAAGGAGCTGCTCGCCGAGATGGTTGACTTCCTTCATGAGCCTAAGAAATATAATGATATAGGAGCTAAGATCCCGAAGGGAGCACTGCTTGTAGGCCCTCCCGGAACCGGCAAGACCATGCTTGCAAAGGCTGTTGCCGGTGAGGCAAATGTACCGTTCTTCAGCATTTCCGGTTCAGAGTTCGTCGAGATGTTTGTCGGAATGGGAGCTGCCAAGGTAAGAGACCTCTTTAAGGAGGCCGAGAAGAAGGCTCCGTGCATAATCTTCATAGACGAGATAGATGCCATAGGCAAGAAGAGAGGCGGCAACGGCCTCGGCGGAAATGATGAGCGTGAGCAGACGCTTAATCAGCTGCTCACCGAGATGGACGGCTTTGACGGCACCAAGGGCATCATCGTGCTGGCAGCTACGAACCAGCCTGATACGCTGGATCCTGCACTGCTTCGTCCGGGCCGCTTTGACAGACGTGTTCCGGTTGAGCTTCCTGATATGCAGGGCAGAGTGGATATACTTAAGGTGCATGCGGCCAAGGTCAAGATGGCCGGCAACATCAGATATGAGGATATTGCCAAGGCCTGCCCGGGTGCCTCCGGAGCTGAGCTTGCCAATATGATCAATGAGGCTGCGCTCCGTGCGGTTAAGGCCGGACGTGAGAGAGTCAATCAGCAGGATCTCGAGGAAAGCATCGAGGTCGTAATGGCAGGCTACAAGAAGAAGAATCAGGTGCTCACAAGCAAGGAAAAGCTCATAGTAGCATATCATGAGGTCGGACATGCGCTTGTTGCTGCAAAGCAGGATAATTCGGCGCCTGTGCACAAGATTACTATTATACCGCGTACCTCGGGTGCTCTTGGCTATACCATGCAGGTGGATGAAAACGGCAACCACTATCTTATGAGCAGGCAGGAGCTTGAAAACAAGATAGCCACGCTGACCGGAGGACGTGCAGCTGAGGAGCTTATATTCAAGAGCATAACCACCGGAGCCTCCAATGATATAGAGCAGGCAACTAAGCTTGCGAGGGGCATGATAGCGACCTACGGCATGAGCGACAGCTTTGACATGGTTGCACTTCAGACTAAAAATAATGCATATCTTGGCGGTGATATGTCCGTTGCCTGCTCGGAGGCAACCATGAAGTCGGTTGATGACGAGGTTATAGCACTTGTCAAGGCTCAGCATCAGAAGGCATATAAGATACTTGAGGACAACATCATGAAGCTTCACGAGATAGTCAAGTACCTCTATGAGAAGGAGACTATCACCGGCGAGGAATTCATGAAGATACTTGAGTCAAGTGAAAATTCTATAGAGGAACAGGCTAAGGCTGCTGCAGCTGCAGCAGAGCAAAGCAGTACAGAGGATGGAAGAGAAGACACTCAGGACGCTTGAATACGACAAGATAACAGAGAGGCTTAAGACCTATGCATCAAGCGATGCCGGCAGGGCATTGTGCGCAAGGCTTAAGCCTGCCTCAAATTACAGACATATCAGGGAATGGCAGCGCAATACGAGCGATGCATTAAGACGCATCAATCATAAGGGCAGCAGCGTATCCTTCAGCGGAGTAAGAGATATCGGAGACATACTTAAGAGACTCGATATCGGCGGAACGCTATCTATGGCAGAGCTTATTGCGGTAAGCTCTGCTTTGATTGTTACAGACAGAGTTCAAAGCTACGGAAAAAGCGGATCAGAGGAGCTGTGCGAGGATTCGCTTTCAGAGCTCTTTGAGCTGCTTACACCGCTTACAAATATCAACAGAGAGATAACAAGATGCATAATCTCAGATGACGAGATGGCAGATGATGCCTCACAGGGACTGCTTGCCGTAAGACAGGCTATGAAGCGTACGGCAGCCAGCGTTCATGAGGCCATGCAGGCCAAGCTTAATTCCTGCAGGGATTATCTGACAGATGCCATCATAACACAGCGTGACGGACGCTATTGTCTGCCGGTCAAGGCCGAGCATAAGGCCAAGGTTCCCGGAATGGTGCATGATGCGTCATCGACAGGCATGACGCTGTTCATAGAGCCGCTTACAGTGGTCAACCTCAACAATAAGCTTAAGGAGCTTGAGGGAGAGGAACGTGAGGAGATAGAGAAGGTGCTGACTGCACTTAGCTCGAGCCTCATGCCTTATACAGATACCATAGCTGATAACATCAAGCTCCTCAGAAAGCTTGATATGATCTTTGCAAAGGCTCTGTTCTCAGCTGATATAAACGGCACGGAGCCGGAGTTCAGCCGGGACAGGAGCATTGATTTAAAGGAGGCCAGACATCCGCTTATAGACAGAGATAAGATAGTCCCTGTCAATGTGAGGCTCGGCAGCGATTTTACAACCCTTGTGGTTACAGGACCCAATACAGGCGGCAAGACTGTATCGCTGAAGACCGTGGGGCTGCTTACTCTTATGGCTCAGGCAGGCCTGCATATACCTGCAGAGGAGGGCTCTGTTTTAGGTATATATGATGAGGTCTATGCAGATATCGGAGATGAGCAGTCGATAGAACAGAATCTCTCAACATTTTCCGCACATATGACCAATATAGTAAGCATAACGGGCAAGGCGGATGCGAGATCGCTCTGTCTTTTTGATGAGCTCTGCTCAGGAACAGATCCGACAGAGGGCGCAGCGCTTGGCATAGCCATACTGGACTTCCTTCATAATATGAAGACCAATACCATGGCAACGACTCACTACAGCGAGATAAAGCTCTATGCTCTTGAGACCGAGGGCGTTGAGAATGCGTGCTGTGAGTTTGATGTTGCAACGCTTAAGCCCACCTATAAGCTGCTCATAGGCATACCAGGCAAGTCCAATGCCTTTGCCATATCACAGAGACTCGGTCTTCCGAATTACATCATTGACGAGGCAAAGCAGCGTATTGCCGCGGAAAATGAGAGCTTTGAGGATATAATCACCAAGCTGAATGAGGACCGCTCAAGGACTGTAAAGTCCATGGAGGAGGCAGAGGCACTCAGAAAGGAAGCCGAGCAGCTTAAGGAGAGACTGCGCCGCAAGGAGGAAAAGCTTGAAGCGGGCAGAGAGAAGCTCTTAAACGATGCCAGGGATGAGGCAAGACGCATACTCCTTGAGGCAAAGGAGACTGCTGATGCTGCAATTAAGAATATCAGCCGCTACGGTGCAGAAAGTGATCAGTCGGCAGCTGAGGCCGAGCGTGATAAGATCAGAAAAAATCTTAAGGATACTGCGCCGGCAGCAGGAATTTCTGTCAAGGGTCCGGCAAAGCCTGTTTCACCGAAGAAGCTGCAGATCGGAGATGAGGTGCGCGTTATGAGCATGGGCGGCGTTGCCGCAAAGCTTACCTCACTGCCGGACAAGGACGGCAACGTATTTGTTCAGATGGGCTTTATGAATTCGAAGGTTCGTGTAAGAGACATAGAGCTTATCGGCGGAGGCACAGCAACGGGTTCAAACGGATCGCAGGCGGCAAAAGCGGCAGGCAACACAAGGGCCGCGGCAGGCAAGCGCACGGGAGCAGGCAGCTCAGGCGGCTATACAAAGAGCTTTGGAGCAAAGGCACTTACGATACGTCCGGAGGTCAACCTTATTGGTATGACAACAGATGAGGCTCTTCCGAAGCTTGAGAAATATCTCGATGATGCGTATCTTGCAGGACTTGAGACAGTGCGTGTTGTTCACGGAAGAGGCACCGGTGCACTTAAGAATATGGTTCATCAGCAGCTTAAAAAGCTTAAATATGTTAAGGATTTCCGGCTCGGAGTCTTCGGAGAGGGAGATACCGGAGTGACGGTCGTAACCTTTAAATGACAGCAGCAAGGCAGCAGCTTCACCTGCAAATCAGTGCGTTTCAACGGAGCTTTTAAGGAATAAGGCGGTACAGGCAATGGCAGAAAAACAGAGAATAATGATAGTTGATGACGATCCGTCTATAGCAGAGCTTATCAGCCTGTATCTTGAGAAGGAATGCTATGACACAAGGATAGAGGGAGACGGAGAGTCTGCGATTAAGGCATTTTCCGAATACAAACCTGATATGATACTCCTGGATCTTATGCTTCCGGGCATGGACGGGTATCAGGTGTGCCGTCAGATCAGAAATGAATCTGATGTGCCTATCATGATGCTGTCAGCCAAGGGAGAGGTTTTCGATAAGGTGCTGGGACTCGAGCTCGGAGCCGATGACTACATGATAAAGCCCTTTGATACCAAGGAGCTTGTGGCAAGAGTAAAGGCAGTGCTCAGGAGAACGGCAAGGCAGGACAAGTCAGATAATAAAAACGGCAAGGCCGACAGCTGCGTAGAGTACATAGGACTTCAGGTCAATCTGGCTAATTATTCTGTAATATATAATGACAGGACGGTTGATATGCCGCCGAAGGAGATTGAACTGCTGTACTTTCTTGCTTCATCGCCTAATCAGGTATTTACAAGGGAACAGCTGCTTGATCATATCTGGGGCTATGAGTATATAGGCGATACTCGCACAGTGGATGTTCATATAAAGCGCATCAGGGAGAAGCTTTCTGAAAATGAATACTGGGCTATCTCCACAGTCTGGGGCATAGGCTACAAATTCGAGCTGAAGCCTGTAAAATAAGGCAGCACAGCCTTCTCCGGCGCTGCCTGACAATTTACAGAATAAGCAGCTGCTTAGCATACATCTCGAATTTGCTCCGTAGATCAGATCATAGATGTGCCAAACAGATAAACAGATACCATATTAAGAAAAAACGGCTTAATTACGGCTTTTTCTTGACATGAGCGGCATTTCAAGTATTATATAAAACAGGTTTTGACCATTCGGCAGGCTTTCCGAATGGTTTTTTTAGGGAGGAAATCTAATGTTTGTTAATACTTTCTGGTCGCTTGTACCGCCGGTAGTGGCTATAGTACTTGCGCTTATAACCAAGGAGGTCTATTCGTCACTGTTTATCGGAATAGTCTGCGGCGGCCTGCTTTATTCAGGCTTCAGCTTCTCAGGAACCATAGAGCATGTGCTTCAGGACGGAATCATAAGCTCGGTTGCAGATTCCTATAATGTCGGAATTCTTGTGTTCCTGGTTGTGCTCGGAGCCATGGTTATGCTTATGAACCGTGCAGGAGGCTCAGCAGCCTTCGGACGCTGGTCTCAGGAGCACATAAAGTCCAAGATGGGAGCTCAGTTCGCAACCATCATACTTGGATGCCTTATATTTATTGATGACTATTTTAACTGTCTTACTGTTGGCTCGGTTATGAGGCCGCTTACAGATAAGCACAATATAAGCCGTGCAAAGCTTGCATATCTTATCGATGCAACAGCGGCTCCTATCTGCATTATTGCTCCGGTATCCTCCTGGGCAGCTGCAGTATCAGGCTTTGTAGAGGATGCCAACGGACTTGAGCTCTTCATACGTGCCATTCCGTATAACTTCTATGCACTGCTTACGGTTGTTATGATGCTGGTGCTTACTGCAGGCAACTTCGATTTCGGAGCTATGAAGGCGGCAGAGGCAACCAATAACACCAACTATGTCAAGCCTGATCCGGAGCCGGAACCGAATATCACCGGAGCGGAGGATCAGCCGGATCCGCCGATAAGCACCAAGGGAAGGGTTATTCATCTTGTATTTCCTATAATTGTGCTTATTATAGCCTGCGTAATCGGTCTGGTATATTCAGGCGGATTTTTCAGCGGAACACCGTTCGTAGATGCATTCTCCTCAGCAGATGCATCAGTCGGACTTTCAATCGGATCTGTAATAGCACTTATTATCACTATAGTATTCTTCCTTGCTACAAAGGTGCTTGATTTCAAGGAGTGTATGAATGCACTTCCGGAGGGCTTCAAGAGCATGGTTCCGGCCATACTTATTCTCACCTTTGCATGGTCGCTTAAGGCTATGACGGATTCGCTCGGTGCCAAGGAGTATGTTGCAGGTCTTGTATCTGTTATAGCGGAAAATGAAGCTGCAATGAGCTTCCTTCCCTCAATAGTATTCCTTATCGGCTGCTTCCTTGCATTCGCAACAGGAACCTCCTGGGGAACCTTCGGAGTGCTTATTCCTATTGTTGTCAATGTATTCGGCGGCGACCTGAATAATGAGCTTATGATCATAGCAATCTCAGCCTGCATGGCAGGAGCGGTCTGCGGAGATCACTGCTCACCTATATCCGATACAACAATCATGGCTTCAGCCGGCGCACAGTGCGATCACCTCGTGCATGTTTCAACACAGCTTCCGTATGCAGTGCTTGCTGCTGTGGTATCCTTTGTATGCTATATAATTACAGGCTTTGTAAGAAACTGGCTGATCTGCCTTCCGATGGGTATTATCATTATGATTGCGGTACTTCTGATTGTTAAAAAGACAACGGCGTCAAGGGCTTAATATCAGATGAATCTTAAGAACACTTTGAGAAAAATATATATTACGGCATTGCTTGCAGCCTCGGCTGTGACTCTTGCTGCCTGCGGTATAAACAGGCAGCAGGAGTCCTCCGGGGCTCAAACCATTATTATAGGCAGTGATACCTATCCTCCGTTTACCTATCTTGACTCAAACGGTGTGCCTACAGGAATTGATGTGGATATAGCTACCGAGGCCTTTAAGAGGCTTGGCTATAATCCGGAATTCAAGCTTATAGACTGGGAGCGCAAAAATGAGCTGCTTGCAGACGGAGATATTGACTGCATATGGGGCTGCTTTTCCATGAGCGGCCGTGAGGAGCTGTACAATTGGGCAGGTCCTTATATGGTTAGCAAGCAGATGGTAGCGGTTAATCCCGGCAGTGATATATATACTCTTAAGGATCTTGAGGGCAAAATTGTTGCAGTTCAGTCTACAACCAAGCCGGATGAGATATTTACAGCCGGTACGGATGCGCGTATTCCAAAGATAGGCAATATAGTATCAACAGAGGAAAGAGCAGTCCAGTATGCAGCTCTTGGCTGCGGATATGTTGATGCCATCGCGGCACATCAGACAGCTATTCTTCAGTACATGAAGGACTATAATATAGAGTTTCGCTTTATTGAGGAGCCGCTGCTTGTAACAGGCATCGGAGTGGCCTTTGACAGGTCAGACAGCAGGGGAATAAACAGTGAGCTTAATGAGGAATTCGTCAGGATGCGTGAGGACGGAAGCATGGCCGAAATCATAGGACGATATCTGGATGATCCCGAGAGCTATCTGGAGGTGGATTCAATTGACTGATAAAAATTATAAATCGGCCTTTACAAAATTCTTCTGGATAGCAACAGCGTCAGCAGCAGTGCTGGTATTAATACTTACATTTGTATTTTCAAGATACATAGACAGAGTCTCAACCGAACGCAGGCTTACAACCATGATAGAATCTATCAAGGTTCAGTCCATGAGATATGTCAATTACAACAATACGGTAGCAGCCAAAAGCTTTCTGCGTATGTCGCGGGTGGCAAATCATCTGAAAACAAAGCCGGAAACCGACAGCATAACCATGCTTGGACAGTATGCGAAGGAGTTTAACTTTACCGGCATGGCAGTGCTTGATGATAAGCTTAATCTTGTCTCGGAATATACCCAGGATGGGCTTCGTTATTCGGACATAAGCAGGGGACTTTCGGAAGAGGTGATTAATAAGCTGCTGAGTACTGATAATGAGACCTATGTCAACAGGGTTCAGATAGAGGACGGCTCATATGCTGATGTGGCAGCAGTAAGAGGCGAGGATGATGCCTCGATTGTAATTGTCTATGCACATACAGCGAGCGAATTTGTATCGAGGTCAGTGCTTTCGATTCAGGATATTCTGGACGGTTATACTGTAAAGGACACAGGAACCGTCGTTATTACTGACGGCAGTACGGTAACAGCCTCCAATAACCGTGAGCTTATAGGAAGGGATATAAGCAACAATATCACGATACAGGGCATAAGAGCCTCAGGCACTGCAGATAAGCTGGTACAGGTCAACAGAGATGCGGGGCTTGGCTCAAATTACGGCATGTACAGTCAGGGAAGAACCTTTACCGCATATGCTTATCTTCCTTCGTCAGCAGTATTTACCTCAACATTGACAAATCTGACCATTGCGATGCTCTTTTATCTCATAGTTATCGGACTATACTGCACGCTCAGGTGGAATTCCTTTAAAACTGCATCCGATAAGCGGGCGGAGCTTGAGAAAGAGTATAACCTGGAGCTTAAGAAAAAGAATGATGAGCTTGAGCTTGCCATCAGACATGAGGAGGCGGCCAATAAGTCCAAGAGAGATTTCCTCTTCAATATGAGCCATGATATCCGTACGCCTATGAATGCCATAATCGGCTTTACCTCGCTTGCCGCAACTCATATGGACAACAAGGAGCAGCTGACTGACTACCTTAAGAAGATATCTGTCTCAAGCCAGCATCTGCTTTCACTTATAAATGATGTGCTGGATATGAGCCGCATCGAGAGCGGCAAGGTTAAGATCGAGGAAAAGCCTGTGCACCT
>CAVALT010000006.1:0-4202 GCA_963589455.1 Clostridiales bacterium | reverse complement strand
TGCCGGATCTTATACATGATGTGAGAGCTATTATACTGCCTAATATAACGGCCAAGAGACTCTCACTGTTCATTGATATAATGGACGTTACCGATGAGGATATCATTACAGATCCGCTGAGACTCAATCAGGTGCTGCTTAATATCCTGTCCAATGCAATAAAATATACTCCTGCCGGAGGCACAGTGACGCTCAGGATACTGCAGAAGACTGCTGCTGTAAACGGAAGTGCGGAATATGAATTCCGCATTAAGGATACCGGCATAGGCATGAGCAGTGAGTTTGTAAAGCATATATTCGAGGAGTTTACGAGAGAGGAAACCTCTACAGTAAGCGGCATACAGGGTACCGGTCTCGGCATGGCCATCACCAAGAACATAGTCGATATGATGAACGGCACCATCTCGGTTAAGAGTAAGCCCGGACAGGGTTCGGAATTTACGGTAAATGTCTGCTTTGCCGTAAACAGTGAGCATGTCGGCAGGAAGAGCATACCGCAGCTTGAGGGACTTAGGGCACTTGTGGCAGATGATGATACAGATTCCTGTCTGAACATAAGCAAGATGCTGCGAAAGATAGGACTGAGGCCGGACTGGACCATTTCAGGCAAGGAGGCAGTGGTTCGAACCAAGGATGCATATGAGCAGGGAGATGCCTTCAGCGTATATATCATAGACTGGCAGATACCTGATATGAACGGAGTTGAGGTCGTGCGCCGGGTACGTAAGATAATCGGCAATGACACTCCTATAATCATTCTTACAGCCTATGACTGGTCTGATATAGAAGAAGAGGCAAGAGAAGCAGGAGTTACAGCCTTCTGTACCAAGCCGCTCTTTATGTCAGAGCTTCAGGATATCCTCGCAGCTCCGTTTGAGGTCAGAGAGGAGAAGACTAATGCCGAAACTGCATACAACAGCTTCTCAGGCAAAAAGCTGCTGCTTGCAGAGGATAATGTTCTTAACAGGGAGATTGCCTGCGAGATCTTAAAGGAAATGGGCTTTATTGTGGATACTGCCAATGACGGAGCTGAGGCGGTTGAGAAGATATCCTCCTCTATACCGGGACGCTATGATATTGTGCTTATGGATATTCAGATGCCCAAGATGGACGGCTATGAGGCAACAAGATGCATAAGAGAGCTTGCTGACAGCTCGAAGGCAAATATACCTATCATAGCCATGACTGCCAATGCCTTCGAGGAGGACAGGCAGAATGCCATTAATTCAGGCATGAACGGACATATACCTAAGCCGATAGATGTTAAGAAGCTTACAGAGACGATTATGGCTGTTATGAACGGCAGGAGCAGCTAAGGCAGAGTATTTTTTGAATCAAATATCATAGTAACGGTTTAGCACTTATCTAGAATTTGCTCTGCAAATCCTCGATATGGCTGCCCGGAGGCCCTCTGGGCCTTGGCCGCCTTCAGTATTTCAGCATAGATTTGCCTGCAGGCAGTCAATTCATACTGAAATACTGAAGGTGCTGAACAGATACACATCATAAAAGGGACTGCTGCACTGAAATATGCGCGGTTCCTTTTTGCTTTTACAGCTGTGTCCGGCAGGAAGCCACAGTCTGGAATTGCATATATCTGCAATACTGTTATAATATACAATTAAGGGTAATAAATATCGGAGATAATAGTGTATAGTGCATAATTGCACAAGGTGTTCACGGCAGAGGTCTGAGGTGGTCTTTATAAGGAAACTGTGTGTGAATACGACTGACCCCTTGGAGGGGGGGGAAGCAGATGAACAGTACGCCATGGGGATACAGCTTTCATACGGATATATTTAATAAAACGTCACAGGATGAGCGTATTCAGAACGGAAAATGCAGGAACCTGATTGCCGCCGAGGAGCTTTTTGATGCACTGTGTGCAGATTACATTACGGTGCTGTACTGCGACCTTAAGTCGGACAGGATACTTCCAATCAAATTAAGTGAGGGCTCACATTCGGCAGTTATACTGGAGGAGCTGCCTGAGGCTGAGAGGCAGAGCTATTCAGCCTGGCTTAAATATTATACAGGCCACTTTGTCCTTGAGGAGTATACGGAGACATTTTCCGGAAGCCTTGATGCGGAAAATGTGATGAAGCTGCTGGCAGACAGAAATAAGCTTATGTTCAGGTTCAGCACCATTGGAAGCAGGTCAGGATACAGATATTTTGAGCTCAAGGCAGTCCGTCTTAAGTCTGAGCCGGAAGAATTCAAGATGGTTCTCGGCATATATCCTATAGACGGCATTGTTGAAGCTGAGAAAGCAAAGCAGAACAAGCTCTCTGAGGCGCTGGAGCTCGCAAATCTTAACAATGAGATCATATCTGCAATAAGCAAGATATACTGGTCAATATATCGCATAGATGTTACAGAAGGAACCTATGAGGAGGTGTCAAGCAGCGAGGAGCTGCACCGTCTTACCGGAAGAAGCGGAAAGATTGCAGAGGAATTTAAGGAAGCGAGACGCAGGCTGATTGCTCCGGAATATCGCAGCATGATGGAGGCATTTATGGACTGTACCACACTTCCGGAGAGACTTAAGGATAAGGAAACAGTCACTGCCGAATATCAGTCTACGACAGGTCACTGGCATCAGGCGAGATTTATTGTCAAAAAGAGGAATGCTGAAGGGGACGTAACAAATGTACTGTATGCGGTCACTATCATAGATGAAAATAAACAGAAGGAGCTTGAATATCAGCAGGAGCTCAGGGACGCACTGACTAAAGCCAAACGTGCAAACAATGCAAAATCAGCCTTTCTCTTCAATATGTCACATGACATCAGAACACCGATGAATGCGATAATGGGCTTTACCGAGCTGCTTAAATCAAGTCTTCCGGACAAACAGCGGGCTGAGAATTATATTGCCAAGATAGAAAATTCAAGCAGCTATATGCTTGCACTTCTAAATGATGTGCTTGAGATGGCACGGATTGAGAGCGGCAAGAGCACAATTGATGAAAATGTCATTGATGTTCAGAAATTTAATGATTCAATATTCTGCGTCTTCGAAAATGATATGCGCAGAAAGGGCATAGAGTTTATACGCAGCTGTCATTCTGAGCACAGACATATATATGCAGATGAGGTTAAGCTTAAAGAGATACTGCTTAATATCATAAGCAATGCATATAAATACACCTTAAGCGGCGGAACAGTAACCTTCAGCGTTGAAGAGCAGCCCGGAGATACTCCGGAGCAAAGCTGGTTCGAAACTACAGTCAGTGATACCGGTATAGGCATGAGCCGGGAATTTCTTGATAATATCTTTGAAAGCTTCACGAGAGAAAGAACTGCAACTGAGAGCGGACAGAAGGGAACCGGACTCGGAATGGCCATAACCAAGAGTCTTGTTGAGCTCATGGGAGGAAGCATAGAGGTGAGCTCAGAGCAGGGCAGGGGCACGACCTTCACAGTAAGACTTCCGCACCGTATTGCTCCTGATGATATGGGTGACAGCTGTATTGCTGCAGATGAATACGACAATACTGTGTTCGAGGGCAGGCATATACTGCTTGCAGAGGATAATGAGCTGAATGCTGAGATTGCAGTATATATACTTAAGTCACTGGGAATCGAGGTCGACAGAGCTGCGGATGGAGTGGAATGCATAGGTCTTCTTGAAAGCAAGCCTTCCGATCACTATGATCTCATACTTATGGATGTTCAGATGCCAAACATGGACGGCTACAAGGCAACCGAGCTTATCAGGCATATGGATGATGAGGCCTTCAGGCACATACCGATAGTAGCCATGACTGCCAATGCATTTGCAGAGGATAAGGAACGTGCCCGACAGGCCGGCATGAACGGCCATATGGCAAAGCCCATCAATGTTGATATAATGCGCAGGACCATTGCAGAGGCACTGGAGAAGAAATAATTCATGCTTGATTTTCAGTGTAAATGGTAATATCCCATCATTGACAGTCAGCGAGCGCAAAAGCCTTGTTTTATGAGGCTTTGCGCTCGCTTTTGATGTGTAAAAATGTGGCTATAAATTACCGCTTTTTGGCGTGATTTGATTTAAACCCACCCACGGCAACCTTCGTTGCCTCCCTCCCGAATACGGAAGCTTCTGCTTAACGCAGAAGCTGATCTGACGCAAGAAATATCTTATTGCAGCAGTTTCCGGATTAAGGTCGAGCCCGAATTTACCGAGCTGCGTGCCAGATACTATCACAGCCACATGG
>CAVALT010000005.1:0-21749 GCA_963589455.1 Clostridiales bacterium | reverse complement strand
CTGTGAATCTGTGCAATCAGCCGGAGGTTTCGCAGGAAATACTGATTTAATCAGCATTTCCTGCGAAACCTACAGAATAACAGATAACAGACAGGGCAACAGATAGAAACACAGAGCATAAGGAGAGGAAGCTAATGAAGGCAGTTATAATGGCAGGCGGCAGGGGAACGAGGATAAGAAGCATAGCCTCGGACATTCCAAAGCCGATGATACCCGTGCTTAATAAGCCGGTGCTGCGTTATCAGATAGAAAATCTGCGTAAATGCGGAATTACCGACATTATCCTTGTGACGGGATATTTAAGCGAGGCAGTAAGCTCTTATTTCGGAGACGGAAGCAGACTCGGAGTCAGCATATCGTACTTTAATGAGGATACACCGATGGGAACTGCAGGTGCACTGTATTATCTCTATAAGGACGGACTGCTTGATGAGGACTTTCTGCTTATTATGGGCGACCTTATGCTGTCGGTGGATTTCAACCGCTTTATGCGGGCACATAAGGAGTCGGGAGCCTATGTCACGCTCTTTGTGCATCCTAATTCGCATCCGTTTGATTCGGATATCGTTGAGACCGATGAGGTCGGAAGGCTAAGCGACTATACCGAGGACAAATGCGGTATTGAAAATGTCGCAGCTGACAGGTCGAAAACCCCGTCACCGGAAAATTTATCATTGGAAAATCTGGCCGGTCAGAACCTGCCGGATCAAAGCCTGTCCGGTCAAAATCTACTCGGTCAAAGCATACCCCTGCAAAATATCAAAGCGCAGGCTCAGAGGCCTTTAAGCCGGCCGGTGAAGGGTATTATCAGCAAAAAGGCTGAGCGTCCGGAGCATTTTTATTATCATAATCAGGTAAATGCCGGAATATATGCACTTTCGCCGAAGGCCGCAGCACTGGTTGGAGAGCCGGCCGAAAAGATAGATCTGGATAAGGATCTGATAAGGCCGCTTATCACGGAAAACAAGGTCTATGCATATCGCTCCGCTGAATACGTCAAGGATATGGGTACGCCGGAGCGATACAATGAGGTGAGCGAGGCAGTAAGCAGCGGCACCGTCGAAAGAAGAAATCTTGAAAACAGGCAGCGCTGCATTTTCCTCGACAGGGACGGTACGATAAATGTCGAGAAGGGCTTCCTGAAGGAGCCGGAGGAGCTCGAGCTGCTTCCGGGTGCAGCAGAGGCAATAAGACGTATAAATGCGTCAGAGTATCTTTGTGTGCTGATTACCAATCAGCCGGTTATTGCAAGAGGTGAATGCAGCTTTGAGGGTCTTGACGAGATACAGAAGAAGCTTGATACTCTGCTTGGCCGAGAGGGGGCATATATAGATGCCATATATTATTGTCCGCATCATCCGGACTCGGGCTTTGAGGGAGAGATAAGAGAGCTTAAGTTCAGATGCCGCTGCAGAAAGGGAGCTCCCGGCATGATTGAGGATGCCGCAGCAGAGCTCAACATAGATACCGGCAGCTCATGGATGATAGGCGATAAGACCTCAGACGTAGAATGCGGCAGAAGGGCAGGCTGCAGGACGGTACTGCTTGAGACAGGAGCCGGAGGCAGAGACGGACGGTTTACGGCAGAGTCATATCTGCTGTGCACAAACCTTAATGAGGCCGTGGAGCGGATACTGACATGCGGATGATACTGAAGCTCAGGCAGCTGAACCGCAGGCAGAGGCGGGCGCTTTATGCACTTACAGCTGCCTGCAATGCTTATGACGGCACGCGCTACGGCTGCCCGGCTGATGCAGACCGTTATTATCTGCTGTATGAGTGCGGAAGGCTCAGTGCAGCTGCAGCCCTGTTCCGGATGGGCGAAACTGTTGAGGGCACAGAGGTATGCGAGCTTGCGGCATTTACAGCACCTGAGGCAAGGCGCAGGAAATGCTTTGAAAGGCTTGCTGCAGCAATGGGATCTGTACTTACGGGAAAATACGTAAGGTATTCAGTATATGACAATCCTGCTGCAGCTGCAGTGCTCAGGAAAAGGGGAGCAGAGCATCTGCGGGATGAGCTGATGCTGAGACTTGATCTCAAGCATAATTCAGATTCGAATTCTGCCATAGCACAGGCTCCGGTCTCAGCTACAGCCCGGGATTTAAATCACAGCTTTAATTATGATAGTGATCCAGCCCCTGATTCTGATTATGGCTTTAATTGTGATTCTGTTTCGGCTCCTGCTTCAGATTTAGCTTCAAATTCTGCTCTGCATCCGGAATACACCGGGGACAATGCAGAGCATGTACACACACAATCAACACAGGAAAAATGTATTATCGACTACGACAGTGGTCATGCATACAGTGCATTCGGAGAGTGCTTCTTCAGGCTTGATTCGTCCGGACAGTCGGCATATGTGTTCGGAGTACAGACCTATGCCGGAGCCTTGAGGCAGGGACATGCTTACAGGCTTCTTACAGAACTTTGTGAAGCTCTCGGAAAGCGGGAAGTGTCAGAGCTTATGCTGCAGGTAGCTTCCGACAACCTGCCTGCACTTAAGCTGTATGCAAAGCTTGGCATGCAGGAGACAGAGCGTCTGAGCCTGTACCAGGAGCACGCAGTGCGAAATGAACTGTACCCATTTTCAGGGAAATAAGGAAACGCTGATTAAAGCGTTTTCCACGCCGGATTTGTGCTGCGAAGCAGCAAATTTCCTGCAAATTCGAGTGTCCACTGTTATGGGTACAGTATAAAACAATCCGGTATTAGTCTTAAGCAAAAGTTTTTGACCCTGACATCACATATGTGCTATGATATAACGATTGCGGGAGCACAGAGAGTCCGGCAATATGGTATCAGCCTTAGGTAAAGGCAAAGGCCTTTGATATCCGGAGCATGATACAGCCTGAAAGCCATAGAAGCCTGAATATCAGAGCAGCGGCAAAATATTTTTGACTCCAACATAATGATATGACATCAGTTTCAGAGAAGCCTGCAGTTTAAGGTCAGACAAACGGATGATAGTAAGATTTCTGAAAAAAGACAGCATATTCAAGAAGAGCATAGGCGTGATTTTATTCACGGCTTATATTATTGTGCTGCTGTATTTTACAATCTTCAGTGAGTCGCTCGGAAGAACCGGAGATAATACGGAGCTTAGATACAATCTTATACTGTTTACTGAGATCAGACGCTTCTGGAATTACAGGGAACAGCTCGGTATGTGGGCATGCTTTATGAATATTTTCGGAAATGTAATAGCCTTTATGCCGTGCGGCTATCTTGTTCCTGCGATAGTTTCAGGCCGCAGAAGCTTTGCCGATGCCGTATTTGCAGGCTTTATGGTGAGCTTCATAATCGAATGCACCCAGCTTGTATTCAGAGTAGGCAGCTTTGATGTGGATGATCTTCTGCTTAATACCATAGGAGCAGCCACAGGCTACATCATATGGGCGGCTGTACACTGGTATGCTGATTTCAGGATAAATGAGCGTGCCGTCATAGTAAGGGAAATAAGATTAGATGATAAGGCTTAGAAAAAAGCGTTATTCATATATCAGGCATCCCTTCAGCAGGACCGGCTGGTACTGCCTCGGCATCGGAGCCGCAGCAGCACTGCTCACTGCAGCCGCTGCTCTTAATGCAATCCGTGTCAGGTCAGAGGTCAGCCTGTTTATAGCTGCTGTAGGCCTGAGTGCGATGCTTACGGATCTGTGCGGCCTGGTATTTTTATTTAACGCACTTAAGGAAAAGAAAAAGAATCATCTGTTCACGCTGACAGGAGGAGCACTTCTCGTAGGAGTTCTTGCAGTGTGGATTTATGTATTCATGTTTTAAGGATATATGGAAGAAAATACAGTTCAGATTGACCTGAGTGATGAAGCGTTCGAGGAACGCTATGAGCTTATATCGGAGCGTATTGCTTCTTTTCCGGGTGAGCTTAAGGGAGCTGCAGCGGAATATTTTGAGGCAATCCGGAATATTGCAGTGCTCTGCCATGCAGAGCGCACAGAGAAAAAACATAACAGGGCTGTAAATGAGGCCTTATACAGCGAGCTTACCGATGAGGGAAAGGCACGCTCATTTCTGGATGTCGAATATGCGGCATCACGTCTTGGCAGCATAGGCACTCTGCTTAGTGCATGGTACGTCGAGTTCCGTGGAATAATTCCATTTACATATGAAAACAGGATAAAGGACATAACAGTTATACTTGAGACTGTTATGCAGCTTTACTGTGCCTTTGAGGAGCATGCACAGGTATTTGCCGAGGATGAGCCGGTATCTGCTGATTCCGAAGAGTACAGAGAGCTGTCTGCTGAGCTCAGTGAGATTATATATTCATATATTTACGACTATACGAATGAATTTGTAAATGATTATGTAAAAAGGGAATGCAGTCCGGAGTACAGCTTTGCAAAGGACATAGTCCTGCATGCCGATCTGGATAATGTCGGTGATGATTCGTATCTTTATTCCTATGGAGAATATATTACAGATGAGGAGCTCGGAACAGCCGCACTCTTATCGAAGCTTTCTGAGGAGCAGATAGAGCGCATGGCATCTGCCTATACCACAGGCTATATCAGAGGCTTTGAGATGACGGGCAAGGATATAAGCCTTAAAGCTACGGTTGTATGCTATATGCCGCTTGGCTTTGAACGCTTTATGCGTGCTGCCGTCAGGCAGTTTGAGGCCGCAGGACTTGAGGTGGTAATAAACCGCAATCCGGTCCATCTTATCAATAAAAAGAATAATGCCAACATAAAGCCCGGCTTCTACGGAGCCTCCAATGCAGGGATAGATTACAGCCATAAGGAGGATCTTGCACTTTTCTGGGGCGATAAGCTTAAGGCTAAGCGTCTCGAGGCACTGACAGAGGCCTATGAGGCAAACAGGGAGCAGCTTAAAAAGCATTCGGGTCATGCCTGCGTGGAGATCTTCGGCAAAAAGGGAGAAACACCTGTAAATACACCGCACAGGGCGGCTTATAATGAACACCAGCTGAAGGTTACAAGGGAATATGCCTTCAGGGCCCATGAGATTTCCCAGAGCTATACTCCGGACGAGGAGACCAGCTTTACAATTATTGCATGGCCGACTCCGTCAATAGCAGTAGACATAAATGAAAATGCGGCAGCGGCACAGCAGCGCTACAGAGAGCTCTTCGAGAAATTCATTGAGATCAATACGCTTCCCGTAGATGAGTGGCAGCAGATCCAGCAGCATATAATAGATGCTCTCGATACAGCTGAATACGTTGAGGTCAGGGGCGCAGGCGGCAATGAAACCGATATAAGAGTAAAGCTGCACACCTTAAGCGACCCGTCAGCACAGACCAATTTTGAAAACTGTCTTGCTGATGTCAATATACCGGCCGGCGAGGTATTTACCACACCTGTGCTTAAGGGAACCGACGGCACCATACATGCCGGATATGTATATATCGGAGGCTATCTCTTCAAGGATCTCAAGGTAAGCTTTAAGGACGGCAGGGTATGCGGATATTCCTGTGCCAATTATCCTGATCCTGAGGAGGGCAGAAGACTCATAGAGCATGTCATTTTCAAGGACCGCAGTGAGCTTCCCATGGGAGAATGTGCGATAGGCACCAACACAGCAGCCTATGCTGCGGCAAGGAAATACGGCATAGCCGACAGAATGCCTGTGCTGATTGCTGAAAAGACCGGTCCGCATTTTGCCGTAGGAGATACCTGCTATTCATTTGAAGAGGATATCGTGACATATAATCCTGACGGCAAACAGATTGTTGCCAGGGAAAATGAATGCTCGGCTCTCAGGAATACAGCTCCGGAGCAGGCTTATTTCTCGGTACATACGGATATAACGCTGCCTTATGAGGAGCTCCTGTATATAAGGGCTGTTTCCGGCAGCAGCTGTGTGACGATTATTGAAAATGGAAGATTTGTGCTCCCGGGTACAGAGGGACTTAATGAGGCACTGAATATATAAATGAAGTATAGAAACAACTGGATAAAGAGATTTGCAGTCACCGGCTGCTGTCTGCTTTTAAGCGTCAATGCGGCTGCATGTACGCGCGGAGCAGGGATCTCTGCAGATACTCAGTCTGAAGCTGAGCAGCCTGCCGGAGATGAAGCAGAGAGCGGGGATTCAGGGAGTACGTCTGATAAGGCAAAGAATGCCGGCACTCAGGCAGCCAGGTACGAGGAATCCATAGCCGCCGATCCTGATGAGCTTGGGCCCGAGGAATCACCCTATTACGGAATAATGTATGTCAGCGTGCTTGACGTTAACGGCAATGTCGGCGACAGTGATACGGTATATTCATTTCGGGACAGAACCGATCCTGAAAATATCTGGTCAGTTACCGGTCTTGAGATAGGTGATATAGAGTCGGATATGAGTGAAGGCACGGAGGTCGTGGTGCTCTTTAACGGAGATATCATAAATGATGCTGAAAACCTTAAGTTTATCGCAGTGCTTCCTGCAGGCAGCTATGAGCTGAAGGCAGCAGAGGGAACCTTGGCCGGCAATACCATGAGTTTATTTTCTGTAGAGACGGCAGACGGCAGAATTATAGATTTTCTGAAGGACAACTGCCTTATAGATGATGATGCAATGAAGTCCGACAGCGGAGACAAAATCAGAGTCTATTATGCAGACGGAGGGGAGCTCGGCAACTTCCCTCTCAGAGTAGTATCAGCAGTTAAATGAATAAGACAGTTAAAACAATAAGAGATTTTTCAATTGAAGCCATAGCCGAATCAGGACAGGTCTTCAGGATAACACGCAGGGCTGATGCCTGGCGTGTTATAGCACATGGACGTGTTCTCGATATCCGTGAGACCGGCAGCGGTGCATATGAAGGCAGCAGCGGGAAATGCAGCAAAGAATCTGAATCAGGCAGAAGCATCTGCAGCAAAGTGGATAACGGATATATATACAGCAGCATAAATGAGTTTGACTGTTCGGAGGAGGAATTTTCCTCAGTATGGCACAATTACTTTGATCTCGATACAGATTATGATGAATACAGGAGAATAGTGCTTCCCGAGGATGAATATATGCAGAAGGCACTGCACTTTGGGTCCGGAATAAGACTCCTCAGGCAGGATCCGTGGGAGATGCTGATATCATTTATAATCTCACAGAGAAAGTCAGTTCCTGCAATCCGGACCTCGGTTGAAAGACTGTCAGCAAGCTTTGGCCGCCCCATAGGTGAAACCGGCGAATTTGCCTTTCCGACAGCTGCAGAGCTTGCACAGGCTGATGAGGAGGCCCTCGCAGCCTGCGGACTTGGCTACAGAGTGCCTTATGTCAGATCAGCAGCTGAGCTTGTGGCTGACGGAAGACTTAAGCTTACGGAGCTCGCTGCTCTTGATACTCAGACACTTATTGAAGCACTCATGGAGCTTAAGGGTGTCGGAATAAAGGTAGCAAGCTGCGTTGCACTTTTCGGATATTACAGGATTGATACCGTGCCTGTTGATGTCTGGATGAAGAGGGTTATAGATAAGGTATATAACGGGGCACTCCCTGAGGAGTATAAGCCCTATGCAGGTGTTCTGCAGCAATACATGTTTAATTATGCAAGACTCAACAGATTAGGAGCCTGAAATATTTGCAGTTACAGTTAATGAGAAAAGTGAAAAGAATCAGTGCGCTTATGCTTAGCCTTGTGCTTTGCCTAAGCGGAATAACGGGACATATTAAGGCACAGGCAGCGGCGGGCTGGCCGACTATGACAGATGATCTGACCGCCGAAGCTGCGATAGTTATGGATGCAGACTCAGGAGCTGTGCTCTGGGGCAAGGATATCAATGATCAGTACTGTCCGGCATCCATAACCAAGCTGATGACGGCACTTATAGTGCTTGAAAACTGTTCTCTTGAAGAAAATGTTGAGATAGCTGCTGAGGCCGTAAACAGTCTCGAGGCAGGAGCAAGCAATGTGGGACTTGGGGCAGGAGATGTCCTGACTGTAGACGAGCTGCTGCATGCCATGCTGCTGCGTTCGGCAAATGATGCAGCCAATGCACTTGCCTGCTATGTATCCGGCAGCATAGAAGCCTTCGGAGAGCTGATGACTGAAAGAGCGGCTCAGCTTGGCTGCAAAGGAACAATTTTCAGAAATCCGAGCGGACTCACCCAGCCCGAAAACCTGACCACGGCCTATGATATGGCACTGATAGCCTCAGAATGCGTAAGGACTCCGGGATTTCTCGAGGTCGAGAGCAGACTGAGCTATAAGGTAAGCGGGGACAGCAAATATCCTGACGGCTTCACTGTAAATCAGGAGCACAAGATGCTGCTTACAGGCACAGATTACAGTGATTCGAGGGTTATAGCCGGCAAGACAGGCTTCATCAAGGCAAGCGGCAACACGCTTGTGACAATAGCTGAGGAAAACGGTCTCAGAGTTGTGGCTGTAGTACTGAGGGATAAAAATCCTGACCATTATAAGGATACAAAGAAGCTGCTGGATTTTGCATTTGCAGGCTTCATTCACAGCGAGATAGCGGATCCGGTGAGAGATTATGCTGCAGCGGAAAGACTCGCTGCAGACAAGATAATCAGTGATGACGGAAGCGACTTAAGGTCTGAAAACGGTTCAGTGGCAGTAACTCTTCCGACGGGAGGAGAGCTGGCTAATCTTAAGGCCTCATATGACTACAATATCGGAGCTCAGGCTCCGGAGCATGCTGTGGCAAAGCTCACATTAAAGTATGACGGGGTAAATGCCGGAAGCACCTATATCCTGAATGAGAAGGTATCTGATATAGCGGTGCTTGAAACTGAGGATACAGCTGAAGGCGGAAGCTTTACGGCAGTATCTCCGGCAAAAATCATTACAATAGGATTTATATGCGTGCTGCTGCTCGCGGCAGCTACAGTGGTCCTGATATGTCTGAACCGGGCAAAGGCTGAGCGTGAACGTCGGGAGAGACGCCTTGAGCGCAGACGCAAACGCCTGCAGGAGCTTAATGTAAGTGAGGATGAATTTAAGTCTATGGTCAGGCAGGAATATGAGAGGCAGAGCTGATGTCATTTATAAGAAAGCTGGTAAATTATGAGACCTGCACATATATAATTGCAGGCGTGCTGACTACTGCAGTTGATTATGTGGTATTTGCAGTTATCAACGAGTCGCTAAAGGGAAGCATAGGAGTAAAAAGTGCAAGTCTTGCAGCAACAGTTGTTTCCTGGGTGGCAGCAGTAGCATTTGCATACATAAGCAATAAAATAGTTGTATTTAAAAATGTTAATTTCAGGCCGTCTTATCTTGTAAAGGAGCTGTCGGCCTTTGTCGGGGCAAGAGCTGTAAGCGGGCTTATAGTCCTGGTATTTATGTGGTTGGCGGTAAGTATACTCAGCTGGAACGAATACATCTCAAAGATTCTTTCCTCGGTATTCAATATGGTATTTAACTATGCTGCGAGCAAACTCTTTATCTTCAAAAAGTAAATATCTCTATATTGCTGCATTTTTTACTCCGGTCGTGCTGCTTACGATTATAATCATCTGCGGCGGCTCGTATCCGTTCGGGGACAACTGCATACTGAAGACGGACATGTATCATCAGTATGCCCCGTTTTTCTCTGAGTTCAGAGAAAAGCTGCAGAACGGAGGCTCGCTTAAGTTCACCTGGGATCTCGGTCTCGGAGTTAATTTTGTGGCAATCATTGCATATTATCTTGCAAGTCCCTTTAATCTCCTTATTTTTCTGGTAAATGAAGCCTTCACAATTGAATTCATGACGGTGATGATAGTGCTGAAGGCAGGCTTAAGCTCGCTCTGCATGGCAGTCTATCTGCAGCATCGTGCACCGAAGGAGCTGTTCGGTTCATATATATTTGCCCTGTTCTATGCTCTCAGCGGTTATTACTGTGCGTATTACTGGAACATAATGTGGCTTGATTCCATAGCTGTCTTTCCGCTGATTATAATGGGAGCGGAACGGCTGATAAGAGGAAGGAGCGGTGTACTGTATGCGGCAGCTCTCGGATACTGCATATTATGCAACTATTATATAGCCATACCTATATGCATGTTCCTCGTCATATATTTCTTTCTCTTCAGCATGCTGACCGAGTTTGAGGATGGACGGGATTTTGTATGGGCGGCAATCCGTTTTGCACTTTGGAGCCTGGTTGCAGGCTGTATAGCAGCGGCACTGCTGCTTCCTGAGATATATGCGCTGGCAGCAACCGCCTCAAGTGAATCAGATTTTCCGAATACATTTTCCGAATATTTCGGTATATTCGACATGCTTGCAAGACATATGGCAGGGGTTGAGACCGAGCAGTGGCTTCAGCATTATCCTAATATCTACTGCGGCAGCTTTGTGTATCTGCTTATTTCGATATATGTAATGAGCAGGCGCATAAGCCTCAGGGAGAAGATAATATATATAGGACTGTCAATATTTATGCTGGCCGGCTTCTCCATAAATGTGCTGAATTTTATCTGGCACGGCTTCAGATATCCCAATTCGCTTCCGGCCAGGCAATCCTTTATATACTGCTTTCTGATCCTCGTAATGTGCTTCAGAGTCTATGAGAACAGGCTGAGCATAACCAGGAGGGAGATCGGGACAGCAGTGGCTGTATCCTTTGCATATATTATACTTGCGCAAAAGCTTGTAAATAATGATGAGTTCTCCTTCGGAGTATTTTACGGAGGCCTGCTGCTGACGGCGCTGTATGCCGGGGCTCTGCATATGTACCGCAGTCATAATATACGCAGCATCACCGCAGCCGCGGCCGTAACTGTCATTGTGATTGCAGAGCTTGCAGCCAATACGGCGCTCACCTCATTTACGGTAACCTCCAGAAGCGCTTATACCAAAAATAATGATGAGATTAAGGCACTTGTGGATGAGGTAAGGCAGGAGGATACAGGGCTGTACAGGTTTGAACGCATAACGCGCAAGACCAAGGATGACGGAGCCTGGCTTAATTTTCCGGCTGTATCCATTTTCAGCTCAATGGCAGATGCCGGCTGCAGTAGCTTCTTTAAGGCAGTGGGCTGTGAGTCGTCAACAAATGCCTACAGCATAACCGGATCAACGCCGCTTATGGATATGCTGTTCGGAGTAAAATACGGCATCTACGGAAGCGAGCAGAATGACGGAGAGGCACTTGAGTTAACGGCAAACGGTGATAACATCTATATTTACCGCAACATATATACTCTGCCGGTAGGATATGCGCTTCCTCAGAAGCTGGCGTCAGGCTGGATGCTTGAGCTGGATGATCCGATACTTGTGCAGAATTCGTTCTGCGACAGCCTGGGTGTTGGGCAGGTGCTTAAAACCGTTCAGGATACAGTCACTCACGGCAGCATCTGTTCCGTTGAGATTACCGAGGACGGCGAATATTATGCATTTTCCGCAAATGCAAAGACTGATAAGGTAACAGTAAGCCGTTCGGATTCGAAGAAGACCTTCGAGCATCTCGACAGGAAATACCTTATGGAGATAGGTCATCTGAAGGCCGGCGACAAGGTTGACTTTACGGCAGAGGACGGAACTGATGCCGATATCAGACTCTACAGATTTGATTATAGCGTGCTTGGTACTATTTATGATAAAATGTCTCAGTGCGTGCTTGATATAAGTGAGTTCGGGGATGATTACATCAGGGGCACAGTCAGTGTTGACACGGAGAGTCTCGGCTACGGAAGCGACAAGGCGCTTATGCTTATATCCACACCTTATGATGAGGGATGGACGGTTAAGGTTGACGGAGAGCCCGTGACGTTGTATAAAGGATTAGATACCTTTTTAAGCTTTTATGTCGGAAACGGAGAGCATACTGTTGAGCTCAGCTATGAGCCGCGCGGCCTGAAGGCAGGTATAATCATATCATTTGCAGGTATTATGGTGCTTATCGGAGCTGCCGTTATCGGCAGACTGCGCAGAAAAAGGCAGAGCTTTACGATGAGCAAACAAGATAATCACGAAGATAATAAAGAGGAGACAGACAATGACATTATTGGAGCAGTGGAGAATTAAGGCATACGGCAATCAGCTTGATCAGAGATCAAGAGATCAGCTGTGGAACGATTATTTTGCTGTTGAGAAGGGTATATATGAGCGCATACTTAAGAATCCCTCAAAGGTATATGAGGGAACAGTAGATGAGCTTGCCGCTGAGTTCGGCACAGATCAGCAGACCATGGTAGGCTTCCTTGACGGAATCAATGAGTCCTTAAAGGGCTATGAGAATCCGGTCGAGACCATGGATGAGACAACAAAGCTTAAGATCGAGATTGATCCTGAGAGACTTTACTATAACATGGTCGGTGCTAAGGCTGACTGGCTCTACAACCTTCCGGAGTGGGATGCACTGCTTACAGAGGAGAGAAGAACAGAGCTTTATAAGGAGAACAAGGCTTCAGGTACTGTTAAGCGTGAGGGCAGAAAGGTATATCCGAACGATCCGTGTCCGTGCGGAAGCGGCAAAAAGTACAAAAAGTGCTGCGGAAGAAACGCATAAGTAAGCATAAAATCAAAACGGCATTCACCGGAAAAGTGAATGCCGTTTTTCTTTCAGGAGCTTTTAAGGAAATGGTGATTAAATCAGCATTTCCTTAAAAGCTCCGTTTAGATCGCACGGATTTGCAGGAAAAGCTGCTTCGCAGCGTAAACCTGGCACTTCGCAGTAAAAACCCGGCGTGGGGAAACGCTATAATCAGTATTTCCTTAGAGCTTTACGCTGTTTACTGCCTAAAGTCACTTCTCAGCGAATTTATTATAAGCGCCAGGAATTTCAAGCTTAACGACGTTTACTGCCTGAAGTCCCTTCTCTCCCTGCTTAACGTCGAATTCTACTGCCTGACCCTCATCAAGTGACTTGAAGCCCTCCATAGTGAGTCCTGAGTAGTGGACAAATATGTCCTTGCCCTCTTCATCAGCGATAAAACCATAGCCCTTCTGGTTATTGAACCATCTGACTGTTCCCTTCATAACTGCCTCCTAAGTTTTGTTCTTTAACGCATACACGTTTATCTGAGTGTAGCACCCGTACAATTTAAAGTCAAACCTAAGCACCGCTAATGATGATTTTTCGGTATATTGTTTGAAAATCGGTATAATAAACTGGTATAATTACCCGAAAGAATCAGATGATAGACGGAAATATTAAATTCATGAGAACAGACAGACATACCAGAAGAATAAGCTACTGCGGACTCTGCCTTGCAATAGCACTTATATTATCCTATGTGGAGGCCATGCTTCCGATAAACCTTGGCGTGCCGGGGGCAAAGATCGGACTTCCCAATATCATAACCGTGCTTCTTCTGTATACGGCAGGAGGCGGTACAGCATTTATCATAGGAATCCTAAGGATAATTCTGAACGGCTTCCTCTTTGGCAACCTGTTTGCAATAGCATATTCTGCGGCAGGTTTTTTTGTGAGCCTTTTTGCAATGTATCTGCTTAAAAGGACGGACCGGTTCGGAATAACAGGTGTGAGTCTGGTCGGAGGCATAATGCATAATCTCGGACAGATAAGCATGGCTGCCTTGATTACCAACGGCTCTGTATTTGCGTATCTTCCTGTACTGATATTTGCAGGAGGAATTGCCGGTGTGCTGATAGGTCTTGTGGGAAGCATGATAACCGGCAGAGCCTCATTGTTCCTCAGGCATATAAGGTAAGGACTGCATTGCTGCAGCATATAATCGGAGCCGGAAGGATAATCCCGGCCGTTCTGACTTCCATAAAGCTTAAGGAAAAATCCATGTACTAACGAAGATGCTCTATGGTATAATAAATCGCTATGAATAATAAGAAAAATGCAAATAAAAACCGCAGGCATATGCCGGGCGGCAATGATAATTTCGGACAGGCGCTGACCATACTGATTATTGTCGGCATTGTTGCTTATTTTATAATGAGCTACGGCAGGAATCTTATTAGCTCCGAGGTCAATCAGGAGATATCCTACGATACCTTTTATGATATGGTGGAGAAGGATGAGGTTAAGTCTGTAAGAATCAACAATGACATTATTGAGATCACTCCCAATGAAAATGCAGAAGGATATTCACCGCTTCTGAACTATTATACAGTTGCAACAAGTGATCTTATGCGTACGCAGGTGCTGCTTAAGCACAACGTTACCATATACCAGCAGAAGCAGGAGTCAAATCTGCTGCTGGATATATTTGTAAGCGTAATACTTCCGTTTGCAGCCATATTCATTTTCATGATGCTGATGTCGCGCCGTATGGGCGGCTCCGGCGGCATTATGGGCGTGGGCAAATCCAACGCCAAGATGTATATGCAGAAGGATACGGGAGTGACCTTTGCAGATGTTGCAGGTGAGGATGAGGCTAAGGAATCTCTGGTTGAGATAGTTGACTTTCTGCATAATCCTGCAAAATACCGCTCTATAGGTGCAAAGCTTCCCAAGGGTGCCCTGCTTGTGGGACCGCCGGGAACCGGCAAGACTCTGCTTGCCAAGGCAGTTGCAGGAGAGGCAGAGGTGCCGTTCTTCTCACTTACAGGCTCAGATTTCGTTGAGATGTTTGTTGGTGTCGGAGCCTCCAGGGTAAGGGATCTCTTCAAGCAGGCCAATGCCAGTGCACCCTGCATCATTTTCATAGACGAGATTGATGCAATCGGAAAGTCCAGGGACTCAAGGTTCGGAGGAAATGACGAGAGAGAGCAGACGCTTAACCAGCTGCTTTCCGAGATGGACGGCTTTGATCCGGGCAAGGGCATTATGGTACTCGGAGCCACCAACAGGCCGGAGATACTTGATCCCGCACTGCTTCGTCCGGGCCGCTTTGACAGACGCGTGGTTGTTGAGAAGCCCGACCTCAAGGGCCGAGTTAATATACTCAAGGTTCATTCGAAGGATGTTAAGCTTGATGATACAGTCGATTTTGAGGAGATCGGCCTTGCTACAAGCGGAGCAGTAGGTGCTGATCTTGCCAATATGGTAAATGAGGCAGCCATTACTGCGGTTAAAAACGGACGAAATGCAGTAAGCCAGAAGGATCTCTTTGAGGCTGTTGAGGTTGTGCTCGTCGGCAAGGAAAAGAAGGACCGCATCCTGTCAAAGGAGGAGAGGCGCATTGTTTCCTATCATGAGGTTGGACATGCACTTATTGCGGCCATTCAGAAGGATGCAGAGCCGGTGCAGAAGATAACCATAGTGCCGCGAACCATGGGTGCTCTCGGATACGTTATGCAGGTGCCGGAGGAGGAGAAGTTCCTTAACACAAAGAAGGAGCTTGAGGCCATGCTTGTGACCACACTCGGAGGACGCGCTGCCGAGGAGCTTATATTTGATACGGTTACAACAGGCGCAGCCAATGATATTGAGAAGGCAACCGACCTTGCAAGAAATATGATAACCCGCTTCGGCATGAGTGAGAAATTCGGTCTTATGGGTCTTGCAAAGGTTCAGGATATGTATCTTTCAGGCAGAACAAGTCTTGAGTGCGGAGATGCAACGGCCACAGAGATAGATAAGGAAGTTATGAAGATGCTTGCTTCAGCATATGAAGAGGCAAAGCACATTCTCAGCGAGAATATGGATATACTTCATAAGATAGCGGCCTACCTTATCGAGAAGGAAACCATTACAGGCAAGGAGTTCATGCAGATAATGCATGAGGTAAGAGGCGGGGCTGCATCGGATGCTGACAGCGCCGGATCGGCTCCGGATACAGCTTGCGGCAGTGCAGAAGCCGGCAACAGCACAGAGGCCTGCGGCAGCATAGAGACCTGCGGCAGTGCAGAGACCTGCAGCAGCACAGATAACACGGACATATCTGACAGAACAGCTGAATATGAAAAGGCAATGGCAGACAGCGGAATTTATACCGGATTGAAAAATGACGGGGCCGGACAGTCTGAGGATATACATACGGAGGAAGACAACAATGTATAAAAGAAATTTAAGAGCAGCAATGCTCACACTTGCAGCAGCTGCAATGCTTTCACAGACTGTTTATGCAGATACGGTAACAACAGCTCAGGCTCCGGGAACTGGCGGAACCACGGCAGCTGCTTCAGCATCGGGCACCACAGCCTCAGGTGTAAGTACGGATCAGTTTTCAGTTAACAGCAACGGAACCTATTCAGGCGTTGTAAGCCAGACAGGACCGACAGGAAGCAAGACCTACAGTGACAGCGGCTATCTTGTTATCGGTGCAGGCAATGATGACGCCAATGCACAGACAAGAGTTATAGGTCCGGGCAGCACGGGGACCACGGCATCCACAGGAACAGCACAGCAGAGCACACAGTCTGCGGTACAGAGCGTAACCATAGATGCCTCCGTAGCAAAGCCGTCCATATCTGCCGGCGCGGCCATACTTTATGATGCGTCAACAAAGCAGGTGCTGTTTGAGAAAAACAGTACTCAGGCAATGTATCCGGCTTCTACAACCAAGCTCCTTACTGCACTTATAGCAGCCGAGAAGCTTGATATGAATGATACGCTGACCTTTAGTCAGACTGCAGCGGAGAATCTTGAGAGCGGTGCTGTTACTGCAGGCATGAAGACAGGTGATACCATGAAGGTGGAGGATGCAATGTACGCAATGCTGCTTCGCTCAGCCTGCGAGGTTGCAAACGGACTTGGCGAGAAGGTATCCGGCAGTCAGAGCGCATTTGCAGAGCTCATGAATCAGAGAGCCAAGGAGCTCGGCTGCACAGGCTCAAGCTTTGTCAATGCATCGGGACTTAACTCAGACTCACATTACACCACAGCTGCGGATATGGCACTTATAACCGCAGCCGCTCTGGACAATGCGGAGATAAGAAAGATAGTTCAGACAGGAAGCTATACTCTTCCTGCAACCTCAAGCCGTTCGGCTCTTACGATTAAGACCACCAACAAGATGGCAGCCGGAGGAACCGAGAGCTATGCAGGTTATGTCGGAGGCAAGACAGGATATACCTCAAAGGCAGGAAGCTGTCTCGCAGGCGAGGTCGAGTATAACGGCCATAAGCTTATTGCCGTAGTATTCAAGGATAATAATAACCAGTACAAGGATTCAAAGGCACTGTTTGACTACGGTGTAAGGCTTATCGGTGGAAATGCTTCTGCAGCACAGAGCAGTCAGAGCACAGCAGCAGCTGAGACTACGGCACAGAATACCAATACCTCAGGCCCGCAGTCCTCAACGCAGACAAACAGCACTGCAGCAGCTACAGCTACACAGACAGGCACGACAGCCACTACAGCTGCGACAGCCTCAGCCGGTACAACAACAGCTTCCACAGGCAAGTGGGTCGATGCTGGTAATGGCAAAAAGAAATATCAGAAGGCTGACGGCAGCTACTATACCAATGCATGGCTGGATCTTGATGGAAACTCGTATTTCTTCGGCAGTGACAGCATAATGTGCACAGGCTGGAAGCAGTTTACGAATTCGGACTGGTATTATTTCAACCCTGAAAACGGCGCAATGGTTGCAGGAAAGTGGGTAACACAGAACGGCAAGTCCTACTACATGCAGCAGGACGGAACCATGGCCAAGGACAAGGTTATCGACAATAAGTACAGAGTAGACGCAAACGGAGTTTATGTTGAAAAGGTAGGTTAAAGCTTAATTGGATACACGTGAGCTTAAGCCGCAGGACGGCGGAGAACAGAAAAATTCAGGCAGGGGACGGTCAAGAGCTGACAGAGGACAGGGCAGAAACAGACTTGTGATTGCAGCGGCTGCAGTTATCATAATAGCAGCCGGTATAGCAATAGCAGCGGGCTCAGCTGCAAAGCACAAAGCTGCAGAGGCTGAGTCAATAGCAGCCTCTCTGGCTGCTGAAGCAGAGACTGACAGCACTGCTGCTGACTATGAGCTGTCGGAGTTTGAGGAATGCAATATTCCGGAGCTGAATATGCTTGCACAGAAGTATTTCGAGGCCAAGCTTAAGGGAGACACAGACGCCCTAGCAGAGATATTCGGACGTGCTGCAGTGGATTCGGATGCTGAGCTTGCCACGAGGCTTAAGGCACAGGCGGATTGGATACAGACCTATACAGTCAACAAGGTCTATACGGCAAAGGGTCTCGATGATAATGCAAGACTCTGCCTCGTTCAGTATGATATAGATTTCAGAAGAACAGATACTCTGGCACCAGGTGTAATGTATTTCTATGCGTTAAGAGACAGTGAGGGCAACTATACCGTTGCTGAAAATCCGGTCAAGGATATACACAGCTATATTCTTGCGGAGCTCGAGACCGCTTCTGCAAAGAGCATCATTGATGACAGCAATACAAGGCTGAAGGAAGCACTCAGTGCCGACAGCACTCTGGCACTTATATATGTATCCTTCAGATCGGGAGACATTTACAAGGAGTCGGATCTGGATGTCAACCGCGACCAGGAGGTTGGATTTACCGCAGAGGATTCCATACTTGTAGGAGATGATGTTCTTGCGGATATTCAGAATGAAGCAGAGGCAGAGGCTGCAGAGCAGGCTTCACTTGCTGCGCAGGATGAGTCGGAGATAGATGCTGCAGAGAGTGCGGATGCTGATGCTTCATCGGAGAGCAGTTCATCGTCGGAAAGCTCAGCTGCAGATGTACAGACAGCTGAAGCAGAATCAGCCGAAGCAGCACAGTAAGGTGCTGAAATGTCAGGTGTAAGTCAGGGTCAAAGTCTTTTGACCCTGACATATTATATTATAAGGTGAAGCTGTTTAGCCCACATCTCGATTTTTCTTCGGAAAACCTCGATGTGGCTGGCCAGAGGCCCTTCGGGCCCTGGCCGCCTGCTGAACAGATACATACAGGGTTACATTATGAAGGTCAGTGATTTTGATTATAAATTGCCTGAGGAGCTGATAGCTCAGGATCCTCTTGAGGACAGAAGCTCTTCACGGCTGATGGTATTAAACAGGGATACAGGAGAGATTACGCATAAGCATTTCTCGGATATCATAGATTATCTTAATCCGGGAGACTGTCTTGTGCTGAATGACACAAAGGTAATACCGGCGAGACTGCTCGGCGTTAAGAAGGATACCGGTGCACACGTTGAGATTCTGCTGCTTACCCGTAAGGAGGCAGATCTGTGGGAGTGCCTTGTGCGTCCGGGAAAAAAGCTGAGGAACGGTGCAGTTGCAGAATTTGGTGACGGACTGCTTGAAGCGGAGATAACAGATACGCTGCCTGACGGAAACAGACTTGTCAGATTCAGATATGAGGGCATATTTGAGGAGGTTCTGGACAGACTCGGAGAGATGCCGCTGCCTCCGTACATCACGCATAAGCTGAAGGATAAGAACCGCTATCAGACAGTTTATGCGGTAAATGAGGGATCGGCGGCTGCACCTACAGCCGGGCTTCATTTTACTAAGGCGCTGCTTGAAAGGATAAGTGACAAGGGCATAAGCATAGCTAAGCTTACCCTGCATGTAGGACTCGGAACCTTCAGACCGGTCAAGGCCGAGACTGTTGAGGAGCATGAGATGCACTCTGAGTTCTATCAGGTAAGCGAGGAAACAGCTGAGACTATTAATGCAGCGCTTGCAAGGGGCAGCAGGATAGTATCTGTAGGAACAACCTCGACGAGAACCATGGAGTCAGCTGCTGTGATCAATCCGGAGTATGAGAGGCTTTTGGCAGAGGGCAGGCAGCCTGTTAAGTATAACGGACTGTCGATGATAATCGGAGATGATGGAAGCTATGTATCCAGGTACATCATGAAGGCAGGAAGTGATGACACCTCTATATTCATCTATCCCGGCTATGAGTGGAAGATAGTAGAGGCACTCAGCACTAATTTCCATCTTCCGCAGTCCACGCTCATCATGCTTGTATCCTCCCTCGCAGGCTACGAGCACGTAATGAACGCCTACAGAGAAGCCGTCAAAGAAAGATACCGCTTCTTCTCCTTCGGAGATGCAATGCTTATCATATGATACCAAGGGTTAAAGTATAATAGGCCACATGCAAGCTTGCTTGTATGTGGCCTATTGTGTTTTTGAAGATTGCGGGAGCACGCAGTGCGGAGCAATCTGGTTGGTATCAGTTATTATCAAAAGCTCCAAAATCCGACGCAAGCTTGTTTGTAGGAGGACTTTGGAGCTTTTGACCGATTTATTTCACATGCAGATCCATGCTGCCAGAGCGGAAGCCCTCGAGATCCAGAGCTATATAGTCGTATCCAAGAGACTTAAGATAGGAAACCAGCTCCTCACGCATTCCGAGGAGCTTCTCAAAGGAATCAAGATCAATCTCAATACGTGCGGTGCTGCCGAAAATCCTCAGTCTTACATTATAAAAGCCTCTGGCTCTCAGCCATTCCTCGCCAAGCTCAGCCTTATGCATGTCTTCAACAGTAAGCCTTGTGTTGTAAGGAAATCTTGTTGCCATGCAGGGATTGGACGGACGTGAGGCAACAGAGATGCCGTATTCAGCAGCCATTTTTCTGATATCCGCCTTAACGAGGCCGAATTTTGCAAGGGGACTTGTTATATTCAGCTCACGAAGGGCTCTGATGCCTGGACGGTATACATGGAGGTCGTCTTCATTTGTGCCGTCAAGCACATGAGGAGCATTGAGCTCTGCTGCCTTGGCCTTAAGCTTGGTAAAGAGACATTTTTTGCACAGATAGCAGCGGTCAACAGGGTTGTCGGTGATGCCGGCCTCCTCCATCTCATTAAGCTTAACAATTATGTGCTCTGCTCCCATTTCTTCGGCAACCCTCTGTGTGATGGAAAGCTCATTCATAGGGTGCAGCTCAGTGTGTACGGTAACGGCATATACCCTGCTGTCCTTTCCTGCTGCAGCATCACAGCAGAGCTTTAACAGCAGGCTGCTGTCCACACCGCCTGAAAATGCAAGGGCGATATTATCCGAGGACAGCTCATCTATATAGCTTAAAAGGGCTTCTTTTTTAGCTTCGTAATCCATATCAGTCATATTTATCCAATTATCCTCCGGCTGAGCATGCTGATTTGCTGCATTACAGAGCAAATCAGGTATAAGAAATTCTTCAATTAGAGCCGGTCTTAAATGGATATTCCTTTCTGAGTATTCTGAAAATAATTTTATCCACGTTTAAGGAAAGCTTGATTTAATCAGCATTTCCTTAAAACATACTATGCACATAGGTATTTTATATAATCTGCGGAGGAATGCAAGTCCTGATCAGCAGCAAAACGAAATTACTGTAAAAACTTGCAAACAGTGAAGGTGAAAATGTATACTTTAAAAATAGCGCTTTAGTCAGCATTACTATAATACAGGCACATAGATATGAGAGAATATGAGCATATAATTCATCCGTTTGAACCGCTGTTTAATGAGCATGCCGGGATACTGATACTTGGCAGCCTTCCGTCGGTGAAATCCAGGGAGCAGAGTTTCTTTTACGGACATCCGCAGAACCGCTTCTGGAGGCTTATCGCAGATATATTCGGCGCACAGCAGCCTGCATATGATGATATTGAAGCCAAAAAGAACCTGATACTATCTAATAACATAGCCTTATGGGATACGATATACAGCTGTGACATTATAGGCTCAAGCGACAGCAGTATTAAGAATGTTGTTCCGACAGATTTAAAGCGTATACTGGACCATTCAGAGGTCAGACGCATCTTCTGCAACGGAAAAACCTCCGGCAGGTACTATGAGAAATATCATGAGCCGGTGCTGCATATAAAGGCAGAGATCCTTCCGTCAACCAGTCCCGCCAATGCGGCATGGAGCTATGACAGGCTGCTGGAGACCTGGAGCGTTATAAGGAACTAAGGCCCTGCACAGGCCTGAAAGAATAAATTTGCAGAATTATAGATATAAGGAAACGCTGATTAAAGCGTTTCCCGCGCCGGATTT
>CAVALT010000004.1:0-21803 GCA_963589455.1 Clostridiales bacterium | reverse complement strand
TGAGGTTTAGTCAAAATGATGAGTGACGCGGATGCTAAGCTTTTATTCCGTGAGTTTGCCGAGAGGCTCTCGAGAGAGGACAAGCTTAATATATTCAATTCGATAATATATAATGACCAGATTGGTGTCAATATCACGGACAGCAAGGGACAGACTGTCTTTCTTAATGATGCTCATACACGCATAACCGGGCAGCCAAAGGAGCTGTACATTAGCAATAACATGTATCAGCTCGAGAAGCAGGGTGTTGTTACTCCGTCTGCTGCGGTCAAGGTTATTGCAAACGGAGAAAAGATCACGCTTCGCCAGTCTACCCCGCTCCACAGCTATGAGGTTTGCGCCTTTCCTGTATACAATGACACCGGTGAGCTGTGCTATGTAGTCAACCTTCTTTCCGATATCACTGAAGCAGTTAAATTCAAAAAGCGTGTAAGTGAGCTTGAGGAGTACTCCAATATTCTTAAGCAGGCTATCACAGGCGACGGACACCTGATCTATCAGAGCCGTATCATGCAGCAGGTTGTTGAGAAATCACAGCGTGTCGCAGAGACAGACGTCAGCGTTCTGATTACCGGTCCCTCCGGCGTCGGCAAGGAGCTGATAGCTGATATTATTCATGAATACAGCCTCAGAAAGGATAAGCCCTTTATCAAGATAAACTGTGCAGCCATTCCGGAGCAGCTGCTTGAGAGTGAGCTGTTCGGATATGAGCCGGGTGCATTTACAGGAGGAAGTCCTAAGGGCAAGAAGGGCCTTATAGAATCTGCCAACGGAGGATCTCTGCTCCTTGACGAGATTGGTGAGCTCCCCCTGCCTCTGCAGAGTAAGCTTCTCAGAGTGCTGCAGGAGCGCAGTATACGCCGACTCGGCGGCAACAAGGCTGTCAATGTAGATTTCAGGCTTATTTCCTCTACCAACGTTGACCTTAAGGAAAAAATTGCCGCAAAGGAATTCAGAGAGGATCTCTATTATCGTCTGAACGTCATTTATATCAATGTGCCGCCGCTTGAGAACAGGCGCGAGGACATACCGCTGCTTATCAATCATTTCATCAGGCTCTTCAATGCCAAATATGAGCTGAACAAGAGCATAGATTCGGACGCGATGCAGTTTCTGAGTCAGTATGATTATCCGGGAAATGTCAGAGAGCTTAGAAATGTCGTCGAGCGTATAGTCATACAGAGTCCCGGAGAGCGCATCTCCATTAAGGATGCTTATGAGTCCCTCGGCATAATCATGCACGATAATGCTGATGCTCCGCCGTCCATTCTTGCAGGCACTGACGGACTTTCTCTGAAGCAGATTATGGAGGCCTATGAGAAGTCTCTGCTTGAGGAATATATAAAGATATATAAAAACGGCACCGAGCTCTCCAGGCAACTGAAGACCGATCAGTCAACAATCTCGAGAAAGCTCAGCAAATACGGCATAAAATACTGAGTTTTCTCAGTATCTGCCAAAGCATGAGCCTCAGGCCCTGGCTGACGACTGTTAACTGATGCCGATAAACGATGGCCGTACTAAGGAAATGCTGGATTGCTGCACAATTCACGTTCTCACAAATCTGCATAGATATGAAAAAGCTGTATGCTGCCTGATCTGTTTCAGACTGCATACAGCTTTATATATGTATTCTGTTTTCGCAGCAGTCTGCTCTTATATCAGACTGCTGCACCGCTAATTGCTCGGCAATTCTTTATCTGTCATGGACCGAAGCTTCTGCCCATGACATCAAAGTATCTGATTTACCGTTATACTGCCTTCTCGGCCGGTGTACCCTTGCGTCCGGGCTTCATTACTATCTCACCCTTGCTGATAGCCTTAACAGGACATACCAGTGCACAAAGGTGACAGCCTACGCACTTATCGTGATCACAGCTCGGCTTGCGATCCTCCTTGTTGAAGGTAATAGCCTGATGTGCACCGTCATAACAGGAGATATAGCAGCGTCCGCAGCCTATGCATTTATCGGTATCAAACTCCGGATAAACTACGTAATCACGGTCAAGGTCCTCTGCCGGTATGATGTTGTCATTAGCCGCACCTACAAGCTCCATCAGGCTGTCTACGCCCTGCTCCTCCATGTAATGCTCAAGTCCGTTCTTCAGATCATCGATTATACGATAGCCATACTGCATGACTGCCGTAGTTATCTGCAGTGTTGTGGAGCCTAAGAGGATAAACTCTGCTGCATCCTCCCAGGTCTCGATGCCGCCGATGCCGGATATCGGAACATCCTTTATGCCGGCACGAAGCTGTTGGATAAATCTCAGAGCTACAGGCTTAACTGCCTTGCCTGAATAACCGGAGATAGATGACTTGCCGTTAATAACAGGAAGTCCTATCTTGCGGTCAAGATCCACATTACAGATTGATTTGATGGTGTTGATAGCTGCGATGCCGTCTGCACCGCCTTCAATGCAGGCCTTCGCAACAGGCACCATATCAGTTATATTAGGTGTCATCTTAGCCATCATCGGAAGCTTTGAACCACGCTTAACTGCCTGGCAGAACGCACGGCACAGCTCCGGATTGGTGCCTACATCAGATCCCATGGCATGCGAGGTCATCTGAGGACATGAGAGATTCATCTCTATCATATCTGCTCCTGCCTCTGTCACGAGTCGTGCAAGCTCCTCCCAGTCCTCCTCTGTCGGACCCATGATGGATGCAATAACAACCTTGTCAGGATAATTCTCCTTAAGCTTTTTAATATCTGCCAGGTTCTGCTCAAGCGGATGCTCGGCAATCTGCTCCATATTCTTAAAGCCTACAAAAGGAGTACCCTCCTTGGTCAGTGCATCGAAACGCGGAGATACCTCATCTATAAGGAAATGCTTGGGACCTATGGTCTTGAATACAACTCCGCCCCAGCCCTCATCAAAGCATTTTGCGCACATCTCATAGCAGTTGCCTACCGGTGAAGATGACAAGCAAAACGGGTTTTCAAAGTGGACGCCTAAAAACTCTACCGAAAGATCTTTTTTAATCATCTTACTTGCCTCCTAAATAGCTGTCTATAGCAGAAGCTGCTTCCTTGCCCTTAAGTACGGCATATACTACTGTTTTGTCTCCTCTGGCTATATCACCTGTTACAAATACCTTGCCGTCTGCCTGATATCCTGCAAATTCAACTTCATTCTTAACTGTTGGAATACCCAGCTCATCTGCGGTAGTATGCTGTCCTACAGCCAGGATTATCTTATCTGCAGTGAGCTTAAGCTCATTATCAAGTCTGACATGCTTGAATGTAACCTTGTTGCCGTCAACTGCTGCAGGTGCATATCCGTCAATAATGGTTACGCCCTCATCTCTTGCGGTCTGAAGCTCCTCCTTTGAAGCTCTGAAGCTTGAGAGCTCCTTACGTGTAACGCAGGTAACGCTCGATACTCCAAGCATCTTAAGCGTTGTTGCCGCATCCATGGCTGAGTCTCCTCCGCCGATAACTATTGCTGACTCCGGAAGTGCTATATCTCCCTGCTTCTCCTTAACCTCCTTAAGGAAGCTTACAGCCGGAACTGCATAGCTGTTTCCGCTGAACATCTCGAGAGTACCAGGCTCGCTTGCTCCGACTGCAATAAGCACAGCATCGTAATTGGATTTGAAGTCATCAAGCGATATGTCTTTTCCAATCTGCGTATTGTAGATAAACTTTGCTCCGAGGTCCTCTATACGCTTAACCTCAACATCTACAATTCTGTTCGGAAGTCTGTATTCCGGAATACCAGTTCTTAAGAAGCCGCCTGCTTTGGCATCCTTCTCGTAAATATCAACCTCGTAGCCCTTAGTCAGCAGACTTGCTGCCGCCTGGAGTGCTGACGGACCGCTTCCTGCAATTCCGATCTTTTTGCCGTTTGCAGCTCCCTTTTCGAGTATCTTCATGCCCGACTTCTCCTCGAAGTCGGTTACATAGCGCTGAATGCCGCTTATGTCTATAGGTCTGTCAATACCGCTTCTTGAGCAGCCCTGCTCACAGTATCTCTCAGTCGGACAGACTCTGGCGCATACAGCACCAAGTGCATTATTTTCTCTTATTGTCTCTGCAGCTCCCTTCAGGTTGCGGAATCTTACGCTTCTGATAAACCTGCTCGGATCCGTGCCTGCCGGACAGGCTGCCGAACATGGTGCATCATAGCATAACAGACATCTGCCGGCCTCTTCCATAATGGTAAGCATAGTGTACGCCGGCTTAAGCTCTTTTGTGTATTTTCCGGTCATAATAGTTCTCTCCTTTAACTAAGCTAAAATTGTCCGTTGAAAACACAGACTGCCGGGAATCTCTGTTGATTGCCCGGCAGTTTAATTTATCCTAATCTATTATTCTTCCTCATGCTCTCTGAAAAGCGGAGATTATAAGCCGCCCTTTTCGTCAAGCTTAAGTACTGCATTAAGCATAACCGTTGCAGCCTTGGTGCACAGCTCATCAGATGTATGCTCAGGCTCACAGTGCGAAAGTCCTTTCTCAGATGGGGCAAAAATCATCGTAGTAGGAATCATGTAGGAAATGTACTGAGCGTCATGTCCTGCACCTGAGTTGATATCCATATGGCTGTAGCCTAATTCCTCAACTGCCTCTCTTACATATCCGACAAGGGTCTTGTTCCAGTATACTGTATCACGGTTCCAGCCAAGAACTACCTCACAGCGGCAGCCGTTCCACTCTCTGGTCTCCAGTGTTGCCAGGATAGCACGAACCTTATTAAGAACCTCCGGATCCTCATGTCTTACGTCAATTGAGAAATCAAAGAAATCAGGTATTACGGTGTTTACACATGGATGGATAACAACCTCACCTGTTGTATATACAAGAGCATCGTCATTTAACTTGTCTATCTCCTCATGGAGGTAGCAAAGTGCCTGGGCTGCAGCATAGAATGCATCATGGCGCTTCTTCATCGGGAAGGTGCCTGCATGAGCTGCGAAGCCATAGAATCTTACTCTGTAGAGCATCTGTCCTAGTACACAGGTAACAACACCGATATCCTTCTTGGCATCCTCAAGGATAGGTCCCTGCTCAATATGTGTCTCAAAGAGAGCTGCATACTTCTCAGGTGACATACGATTCTCCTTGGCTCCTCTGTACGGGAACTTTGCAAGCTTCTCGCCGAAGGTTACCTCTGTGTCGATGATGGAATGCGAAGCCATCATCTTATCGTAGGCAAAGTTGTCTCTGAATCTCTCAGGCATGTAATCATGAGCCATGGTTCCTGAGCACATCATGCACGGCGGGAACTCAGAGCCCTCTTCATTTGTGAAGATCATAGCTGTAAGAGGATGCTTATGCGGTATCTTCTCTGCAACTACAGTCTCAAGCACCTCCATTGCACTCATTACGCCAAGGATACCGTCATAGTTTCCGCCGTTCTTAACTGAATCGCAGTGGGAACCCATAACAATTCTCTTGGCCTTTGGATCTGAGCCCGGTATGGTTGCATACATGTTGGCAAGATCATCCATCTCTATGGTTGCACCGATAGCCTGCATACGCTTAAGCCACTCGGCACGTGCCATCTTATCCTCTTCAGACAATGCATATCTGGTTATTCCGCCGTGACCGGCATCACCAAATTTACTGAAGGTATGAATCTTGTCACTCATTCTCTCCAAACTGCACTGATACATACAAAACTCCTTTCAAAAAGGATGCGCCCCAGCTCCGGTTTAGAAAGAACCGGGGCTTGTCCGAATTAATTAATTGTCATGCGGACCGCTGTGACAGGCTGCCGATAGAAGCTATCAGCTGAGCTCCTCTGTCATATCGTCCTCTTCCTTCTGTGTGATATAACCCTTTTCTTCCTTTGTTCCGCCGAAGTTTGACTTCATAAGAGCAACATATACTACAAATGCTACAAAGAATGAGAAGAGATATCCGTTGGCTGCTATCATGTCGAGCAGGTTAGGTGTTGTTCTGCCTGATCCGCCGAATGAAAATACTGTGTTGCCAAGCAGAGGAAGTATAAAGGATGCTACCCAGGCAATGATTGCGCACCAGTTCCAGCCGTTAGAATACTTATAACGTCCTTCTGTGCCCTTATAAAGTGAGTAAACATCGATTCTCTTGTCCTTGCAGATAAAGTAATCTGCACAAAGTATAGCTGCAACCGGAGCGATAATTGTTCCGTAGTTGTTAAGCCATGTAAAGATATAAGATGCACCTGAGCCATAGATGAACCACGGCTGTGTAACGAAGATGGAGATGAAGATTGTTATGATAACACCCTTCTTAAAGCTTATCTTCGAAGGTGAAAGGTTTGACCATCCGTTAGACGGTGCTACAACGTTGGCTGCTACACAGGTTGTAAGCTGTGCTGCAATAACTGCAAGTGCTACTATGATGATAGCAATCTTGTTGTCAACCATGAAGAATACGGTTGTCGGATCGTAGCTGGCTGCTCCGAACTTGTAGAAGGTTGCCTGTGCAAACAGGGCTCCTGCTACTGCACAGATACCCATCGGTATCGGCATTCCTATCATCTGTCCGTTGAACTGATCCTTCTGTGAACGTGCCATCTTTGAGAAGTCCGGAATGTTAAGAGCTACTGTTGACCAGTATGCAATATTTCCGGTAAGTCCTGCCAGATATACAAAGGCAAATCCGCCGTTCTGGTTAATAAGCTCCTCATTGTTTCCTGCAAGGAAAACATCCGCAAGCGTATGGCCTGTAGAGTTAATTGTAACAACGCTCCATGCAAGCAGTGCAACGATAGCAAGGATTACAAGCGGTCCGCCGATGTTCTGGAGCCACTTAACCTGATCCATGCCCTTATAAGCTATCCAGCCGCACAGAAGCACGAAAATGATGAAGCCTATAAGCTGTCCTACCATAACGCTGTCATTTCCCGGAAGAGAAATGGTGTTTGCGGTATCTGACATTGAAGGAATCAGGCATCCGATAATGGCTGCAACAGCTCCTCCTCCTACCCACGACTGTACTGAGGTCCAGCCGCAGCCGATGATGGAACGTGAAACGCTCGACAGCTGTGCTCCGTGAGTACCGAATGACAGTCTTGCATATATAGGATACGGTATGCCGTACTTCGTACCTACGTGTGAATTAAGCTGAATAGGTATAAGTACTATTACGTTTCCTAAAAATACGTTGATGATTGCAAGCAAGGGTGAAACACCCAGTGTTACAAGTGATGATGCGAGCGCAAGTGCCGCAATTGATACCGAGAGTCCTATCCAGAGGTTTGCAACGTCCTTGGTTGTCCATGTTCTGTCCTTAATCGCTGTAGGTGCAAGGTCCGCATTATAAAATTTGGAGGCTTTCAGTTCTGCAGCTGCCTGCGGCGATAATTCGTGTAATTCGCCTTTTCTGACTTGTGTAATCATATTTGTCTCCTTACTGTGTTAAACCTTCCCCCGCTGTGCGGGCGTGTCCCCTTTTGTAAATAACCCGTTATTTTATTATGCCAGGGTCATAGGCTTCAAAATCCGCTGCTTTTCCTGCCGACGGCGGACCCTTCAGCTTAATGCTTTCTAGCCCCGGCATCATTTTACCTGAACAGTATCAGAATCAGCTTGCTCTTATCAGTGCTCTCTTGCCGCACACTTGATAAGCTTGCCCCACTTGGCATCTCCTACGAACTCTCCGTTGTCGTATACCAGACGTCCGCGTGAGTAGGTCTGAACCGGATATCCCTTGAGCTCCAGGCCCTCCCAGATCGTATGATCCGAATCAGAATGCATATTGCTGTTGTGAACTGTAAAGTTCTTCTCAGGATCGTAGATAACGATATCTGCATCCTTGCCGATTGCGAGGCTTCCCTTCTCCGTGCATCCGAATATCTTAGCCGGATTGAAGGAGCAAAGCTCAACTGCCTTTGTGAATGGAATTACTCCCTCATTAGCCTTGCTGAGCATGTATGGATACATGTTCTCAATGCCTGCGCAGCCATTAGGTATCTTGCGGAAGTCATCCTTGCCCCAGTCCTTCTCAGCTTGCTGGAACGGGCAGTGGTCTGTTGCAACTGTATCGATATCACCTCTCTTGATTGCTGCCCAGAGAGCATCCTGTGAAGCCTGTCCCTTCATTGGCGGTGAGCATACGAAATTGCGTCCGTCCTCTCTCTTGAATACCTCATCTGTGAAATTAAGATACTGTGGACAGGTCTCTGCATAGATCTCAAGTCCCTCGTCCTTTGCCTCTGTTACTGCCTTAACACCTTCCTCATTAGCGAGATGAACGATATAGAGAGGTGATTTAAGAGCCCTTGCCCAGTCTATTGCACGTCTGTCTGCCTCAGCCTCAACAAATTCAGGACGTGATGCGTAATGATACCATGGGCTCAGCTTGCCCTCTGATACATACTTTTCTGTTAAAGTAAGTACCATCTCGTTGTTCTCTGCATGAACAGCTACCAGCGCACCGTACTTCTTGGCAGTCTCGAGAACCTTGTAGAATACTCCGTCCTTAACTCCGAAGTCGTAAACCATGAATACCTTGAATGAGGAAACTCCGTAATCAACGGCTTCCTTCATTGACTCAAGAAGCTCCGGCTTTGGATCCTTGATTCCGATATGAAGACCAAGGTCAACAGCAAGTCCCTCCTTCATAGCCTGGGCCTCACGGCGCTTAACAGTCTCAAGCAGCGTCTCGCCGAAATCCTGGTTAGTATAGTCAAATACCGTTGTGGTTCCGCCGCAGGCTGCTGCGCGTGTACCGGCAAAATAATCATCTGATGAGGTTGTTCCTCCGAATGGGAATGCCAGATGTGTATGAGCATCTATTGCACCCGGAAGCACAAGCTTGCCTGTGGCATCTACTACCTTATCAGCCGGTATCTCCGAGAGATCCGAACCGATCAATGCAATCTTGCCGTCCTTTACGGCAACGTCAGCCTTGAACATTTCCTTCTCTGTAACTACGGTTCCGTTTTTAATAAGTAGATCCATAAAAAACTCCTTTCCGTATAGATCAAGCATTAGCTGATATTCAATTGTGTATACAAGCTAAAAATGGGTGAATGTAACTTTGATACTCGTCATTGAGATAGTTAGACAGGCTCTCGTCCTTGAGACCGAATAACGTACCCTTCATACTCGAATGTATAAAGCTCTTACGTTATATAAAGCAATTTACATGCCTGAATGGGAAATGTCAACAAAAAAATTTGTCAGGATCTTCATCTTTTTGTGCTATATGCAATATGAATTATTTTTATGCGTTTTTGCATCATTTATCTTGTTTTGTTGTGGCTTTTCTTATGCGTTTTTGCATAAGCATGCAGCCGGGCATTTACGCTTTGTGTACAAGTTATTTCAGTGTATAATTAGCGTCTGCTAACAAAAATACATCCAAATACAATGAAAATGCTGAATTGCATAATTTGTTAAGTTTTTGCCATGCATTGTTGTATGCATTTTTGCATGACTTGCATTTTTGCATTGATGGTTTCTGTGTTTTTTGACGTTATATACAATGTTTGCTATTCAAATGTACTATTCATTTGTAAATCATGCACAAATTTAATCTATTTGTCCTGTTTTGCATGTTTTATGCATAGATGTAGATAAAGGTCTTTCTGTATTAAATGCTACATTGATAATGTTTCATATTATTTTCGTATTTTAAGGACTTTGTATTTTTCTGTATTGTGATAATCTATAAGAAACCAGGACGAAAAGCCTCAAAATCCAATGCCTTTCCTGTTGACGTCGGGAGCTTGTGAGCTGCGGTCCTGATATTGCCATAATCATTTATATATTCCGGAGGTAATTATAATGAACAAATTAGACAAGCTGGCACTGGCCATGATGAGTTATGATAAGGATGCTGACCGTATACAGCATTTTCTGAAGGTACATTCGCTCTGCCATCTGATTGGAGTTGGTGAAGGGCTTTCGGCTGATGAGTTGTATGCTCTGGAGGTTGCTGCCTATGTACATGATATCGGCATCAAGGCTGCATATGAGAAATACGGACATCAAAACGGAAAGCTTCAGGAGGAGCTTGGTCCGGCTATAGCTGAAAGGATGCTGTCAGAGCTTGGCTTTGAGCAGGCTGTTATCGACCGTGCAGCTTTTCTTGTTGGTCATCACCATACCTATACCAATGTAGATGCCCTTGATTACCGTATATTGCTTGAGGCCGACTGGTTGGTCAATAATTTCGAATACTCTCTTGAGGGACGCAATATATATGCGAGCTATGATGTGATTTTTAAAACAGAGACCGGCATGACTATATTTAAGGACATGTTCGGTGAACCCTGACCGTATCGTATTTCTTCGGAATGTATGGAGGTCTTCACGAGTAAAGCCTCGCTATGTTCCTTAATAGCCTCCGGCGGATTGCACGGATTTATAAGGGAATTAGCTGCTTCGCAGCGTAAATCCGGCGTAGGAAACGCTTTAATCAGCATTTCCTTTGAAAAGATTCTGCTGTGCTCCGCGCGTCTTGACTGTTGTTAGAAGAAATGTAAATATACTGCACAGCACAGATCAGTTGTGGGAAATGCTTTAATCAGCATTTCCCACAACTGATTTCATTTTTTTCCGGCAGTGCCAGGCAATGCTTGTTTTTGAAGATTTTCAAAGTATCTTTGCTTCTGAATTTCACTCTTATATGGTATCAAGCTCTGAGAGCAGGGATTCTGTAGCCTCAGCCTGTTTAAACTCACCTCCCCTGTACTCTGCTCCACGTTCTAGATATTCTCGGGCAGCCCACTCGATTTCCTCAAGATATTCCTCCTTAAGCGGCTTTATTGTCTTTGCAGGTGATCCCATTATAATTGAGTTGTCCGGAACAACTGTCTTGCCTGTCACAAGTGCTCCCGCCGCAACCATGCAGTTGCTGCCTATCCTGCAGCCTGACAGAAGTATAGCTCCCATGCCTATAAGAGTATTGTTTCCTATAGTACAGCCATGTATTATTGCCTTATGGCCGACTGTTACATTATCGCCAATTATAACAGGGTTATCCATATCCTCATGTACGACAGCCCCGTCCTGTATATTGCTGTTGGCTCCTATCCTTATCACATTATTGTCAGATCTGAGTACTGCATTAAACCACACGCTTGAATTGGCACCTATTTCAACATCCCCGACGATTACCGCGCCCTCTGCAATATATGCGCTCTGATCAATCCTTGGTTTTATATTCGCTGTAGATTTCATATTATTTCTATCCTCTATGTACACAGTCTTAGTTTCATGCTGTTTCCTATCAAATTCCAAAGCTAATCTATGCAATCCGCCCGAGCTATTCATGGAAATGCTGTTCATTCACCAAACTTTACAGCTATAGGCTTATGATGCACAGCCGGAAGTATTTTCTCCGTCAGATCTCTGACCCGGATACGCAGGCTTGAGGTATTAATGCACGGATGGCACCCTACCATCTCTCCCTTTAATATATCCTCATCAATAAGCAGCTGTACCCTGTTATCCTTATCATTCATAAGACCCATTACACTGACAGAGCCTGGAGTAATATCAAGAAATTCCTCCAGATAGCTTTCCTTTGCAAAGCTCAGTCTGGCTGTTCCTATCTGCGAGGAAACCTCTTTTGTATTAAATTTCTTTGTTCCGGGCAGCATCAGCAGATAAAATTCCGTTTCCTGTCGATTGCACAGAAACAGGTTTTTGCACACCTTCGTGTCCTCGCCCAGAACCTTATCAACCTCTGCACACGCATCGATAGTCATAACAGCCTCGTGATCCACACGCTCGTACTCTACTCCGAGGCTGTCCAGCAGATCATATGTACGTATCTCCTTATCAAGCCGTCCGCTGCAGTCTGCCGGACGTCCCTTCTCAAGCTTATATGCCATATTATTTATATCCTGTCTGCCGCAAAAACGGCTTTAATGCACTACTGTCTAAACCAGGGAAACGCTGATTTAGGGAAATGCTGATTAAATCAGCGTTTCCTTAATTTGCATTTCCTTAATTGCAAAGAGGAGCATGCCGTATTAACTGACATACTCCTCATTCAATACGGTTTCCCGCAGATATCCTTATATGCAGCTCTGATACTGATAAACCGAATCAAACCCGAAGCTTTATCTCATTACCTTAACTGCTTATATTTTTTTATCTGATAATTCTGAATCTGCGTCACATATACTCATGCTCTTCCAAATTCAGATTACAGCAGCCGCTGCTGTATAATCAGTCAAGCGGATACTTTGCTGTAATTCCTGCAATGATTGCACGTGCCTTATCGACACCTGCCTCGCCCTCCTTGATAACGATTGCAATAGCCTCTGCAACCTGATCAAAGTCTGCCTCCTTAAGTCCGCGGCTTGTTGCTGCCGGAGTTCCGAGACGAAGTCCGCTTGTTACAAACGGGCTCTTAGGATCATTAGGAATAGTATTCTTGTTGGCTGTAATGTGAGCCTGATCAAGAAGCTTCTCAACCTCTTTTCCTGTAAGTCCGAACGGGGTCAGATCAACAAGCATAAGATGGTTGTCTGTTCCGTCAGATACTATCTTGATGCCTCTGGACTGAAGTCCCTTGCAGAGTGTCTGTGCATTATCGATGATCTGCTTTGCATATGCCTTAAACTCAGGCTGAAGCGCCTCCTTGAAGCATACCGCCTTGGCAGCAATAACATGCATAAGCGGTCCGCCCTGAACTCCCGGGAATACAGCCTTATTGAAGTTGAACTTCTCATTAGCCGCTGCGGTAGCCATGATAACTCCGCCTCTCGGTCCTCTGAGGGTCTTATGAGTTGTAGTTGTAACAATATCTGCATAAGGAACAGGGCTCTGATGAAGTCCTGCAGCTACAAGGCCTGCGATATGTGCCATATCAACCCAGAGCACAGCTCCTACCTTGTCAGCTATCTCTCTGAACCTCTTGAAATCGATAGCTCTTGCATATGCTGATGCTCCTGCACAGATCATCTTAGGCTTACACTCTACGGCAATACGCTCAACCTCATCATAATCAATGAAGCCCTCTGCATTTACTCCGTAAGGAACGATATGGAAATAAATACCGCTGAAATTAGCCGGTGAACCATGTGTAAGATGTCCGCCCATGTCAAGGTTAAGTCCCATCATTGTATCACCAGGCTTAAGAACTGCCATCTCAACAGCCATATTAGCCTGTGCGCCTGAGTGCGGCTGAACATTTGCATACTCACATCCGAACAGCTCCTTAAGTCTCTCAATTGCAAGATTCTCAGCTATATCTACGTCAACGCATCCGCCGTAATAGCGCTTTCCCGGATATCCCTCTGCATATTTATTGGTAAGTACAGAACCCATAGCTGACATAACAGCCTTGCTTACCCAGTTCTCTGAAGCAATGAGCTCTATATGATCATTCTGTCTGTTCTGCTCAGCAACAATGACATCGGCTATCTCCGGGTCAACTGCTCTGATATCGTCAAGTGTGTACATGCTGTAATTCCTCCTGACACGGTTATGTGTTTTCTATTTCGTTACGGACTGTCTGCAGCTTGATGCTGCTTCATTTTCAGGTAACTGTTTAGCACACATCTCGAATTTGCTCCGCAAATCCTCGATGTGTTGGCCAGAGGCCCTTCGGGCCTTGGCCGCCTTCCGTATATCAGCTTGGATTTGCTTGCAGGCAGTCAATTCAAGCCGATATACGGAAGGTGCTGAACAGATACATTTTCAGAAAAATATGTACAATATTATATTCCCGTTTTTGTATAAATTGCAAGTACTGAATATGATGCTGCCAGGGCCAAAAGCTTCAAAATCCGATGCAGGCTTGCCTGCATGAGGACTTTGAAGCTTTTGACCCGCAAAAACATGAATAAAAAGCCATTTTTCGCAGAATTTTCCTATCTCCTGAACACGCTTCTTTTGTCCAGCTTCCTGTCATAGTCATCCTCATTGAGATGGTGATGATTGGCCTTTACATCCAGATATTCAATTCCTATCTTCGAATACAGTATAGTCTGGCTTGAATACAGGCCCCTGTAGCCTGAAAGCATATAGCTTACTCCGCAGACCACGGCAAAAAAGAGTATTCCCTCTGAGCCAAACAGCTCTATTGATAGAAATATTGAAGAAATCATGCAGTTTGTTGCTCCGCAGAATACTCCTACAAGTCCAAGTGCCGCTCCGAAGCCTGCAGGTATACCCAGCAGCGGTGCGGCAACACAGCCGAAGGTTGCTCCTACAAAAAACGAAGGAACAACCTCTCCGCCCTTATAGCCGGCACCGAGTGTTACCGCCGTAAGCAGCAGCTTTAGCAGAAATGCAGCAGGCTTTGCCTGTCCGTCCTCGACCGCAGCCCTTACTATATTCATGCCTGCACCATTATAATCATTCGAACCGATTAAAATGGTAAGAGCTATTACTGCCAGTCCTCCCGTAACAACTCTCAACCACTTATTCCTGAGCAGCCCAAGCTTCATTAGCTTTTCAGTTTTATGTATGACCTCACAGAATATAATTGACACCACTGCAAAGCCTATTGCGAGAACCGCAACACGGCAGAACAGCGGCACGGTAAATGCAGGAACCTCAATGTCAAAATGCGTCGGAGCGACTCCAAGCGAAACAGATATAAAATATGCCGTTACAGAGGCTGTAAGGCACGGAAGAAAAGCCATGTGTACGAAGGAGCCTACAGATATGACCATGATTGCAAATACAGCTGCCGTAAGCGGTGTTCCGAAAAGTGCCGAGAAAAATGCAGCCATTCCGCACATGGTTGCTATCTTCAGATCATTTTCATCAAGATCATAGACCGTGCCGACATAGTTTCCTATTGCACCGCCCATCTGGAGTGCAGCACCCTCTCTTCCTGCACTGCCGCCGACAAGATGCGTAAGTATCGTTCCTATATAGATAGAAGGAAGCAGCCATATTGACAGGCCCTCTCCTGTATGAACAGCATCTATTATGTCATTTGTTCCCAGGCCTTCTGTTCGAAACAGCTTATAGACAGCTACTATAATCAAGCCAGCTGCCGGCATGCACAGCAGAAGCCAGGGATGCCCGCCTCTGTACTCGGTTGCCGCATCTACACCCATATGAAAGGCTGTTCCTACCGCCCCGCAGAAGGAGCCTATCACCACAGCTATCATAAACCAGCTTACTATGACCACCATATAGGTTGCAGCCCTCTTCAGGAAGCTTAGTATGCTGTCCGTTATTTTATTCATCTGTACCCCTCTGTACCCCTGATGCATTAATCACCGACTACATTTCTGTAGGAATTAAATTTTGAGGATCTGTTGTATATTGCTATGCTGTCCGTGATAACTCCGGTTGAAGACTCTGCCGCATGTATAAAGCAGCCGTCGCCTATATATATTCCGACATGGCCTGAGCGTCCGACTATATCTCCGGGTCTGAGCCCGCTTATTCCGACCTCGTATCCGTTAGTGCAGATCTCAGATGAATTTCGTGCAACACTTATTCCATTCGTGCTCATTACATGATTGACAAAGCCTGAGCAGTCAAACATGTCAGGACCGCTGCCTGCATACTGGTATCCCTTTCCGAGAAGGCTCAGGGCATATTTAACTATGGCCTGTCTCTGGGCATTCTGTGTATTAAGCTCTATATAGTTCCTGGCTATACAGTCTGATTTCTTAAGCCAAAGCTCCTTTATGGTGCTTCCGTCAGGTGTGGCATAATTGCCTATCCTTCTTGCGTTTACAGAAACGACATACCAGTCGCCTTCTTCCCTGAGCAGTTTATAGTATGGCTGTCTTATGTACTTGTCATGGCCTATCGAGTCCCAGCTTCCGTCTGACAGCTGTACGCTGCCTTCAGCTACCTTAAAGCCGTTATAATCATAGTTTGGTGAAACCACGGTAAAGCCTAAATCAACCTTAACCTTAGCCTCAGATGCGTATTTGCTGCCTGCTTCGGCATCAGTCGAGGCTGAAGCACTGCTCTGAGACAGTGCTGCTATAACCGAGGTCCCTGAAGACGAGCTTCCCGTATATGAAGCTCCCGGTCCTGCACTTCCTGAGGTAACAATATCAGGTGCAGAGCCCGGAACATCCACAATAACCGTGTCTCCGCTGCCAGTATTTACAGCAATTTCCTCCGCCGCTGCGGCAAGATCTTCCGCCGTGGTTCCTGGCACCGGATTCGCTGCAGATGAAGAAGATGATGAGGCAGACAATGAAGACGAGGATGATGACGCCTGCTGGCCTGTACTTCCTGATGCAGAGACTGCTGTGGAAGCTGCTCCGCTGCCTGACGATGCTGATGATGAAGCCGGCGAGTCTGCAGTGCTGCTGACTGCTGACGGCAGATCACTGATCACATCGGCATAGCTGCTAATACCTGCAGTACAGAACGCTGCAGCAAGAGCTAAGACTGTAAATGCTCTTTTCATATGTTCACCTTCCTTTCCCTGTCCAGAACTTTTGCTGAATAATCCTTAAAATACCTGTACATTCTGATCGTATAGTCTGAAAACTGTACTCCGAGCGACTCCTTATACAGTCCCCACAAGGCCCAGAGCAGACCTCCGAGCGCCATATAGGCATATATAAGCTTAAGCTCTGCTGTATCCGGCTCTCTTCCGAAATAAAGCTCTGCCATTTGCTTTGTCTCCTGCTCATTCATATATGAATAAATGGCGCACATGCCAAGATCAATCATCGGATCACACATTCCTGAATATTCCCAGTCAATAAGCCTGATTAGTCCGGCATCCCTCTCATGCTCCGAAATATCCGCACCCTTCAGGAATATAAAATTATCCTGAACCGGGTCTATATGCGCAAGGACTTTGGCTCCTGCATGCTCATCCACCCAGCTGAGCAGCTCGTCCCGCAGTGGCTTAAGCTCCTCATAATCAGAAAATGATATCTCGCCGCAGAGCTCTTCATAAAACAGAATCATACGGCGTATGTCAAAATCATGCTTTACGCTTACTCCTGATTCATGCAGAGATTTAAGCTTCTGCATGCAGTATCTTAAATCAGTCTCATTTTTAAAGTCCGCATTTCTTGAATCTGTATAAAATTCGGAGATCTTGTATCCCGTATCTTCGACAAATTTATCTACAGTCTCTGTTATATTAAGCGGAGCAACTGCTCTGTATACTGCCGCCTCATTTTTGCGGTTAATAAGCTTATCTGTACCTCTTCCGGGTATACGGCATATGTATGACCTGTCATCAATACTGAATATCCATGAATTGTTTGTCATGCCTGCCTTAAGTCTTCGTATATTACTTATGGCTGATTCCCTGACTCCGAAGGTCTCTGCAACAAACTGCATGGCCTCTGAGCCCGAATCATCTATGTACTTCGGATCAAAGCCCCGCAGCTCCTCAAGATTTTCAAATTCATATACATTGTCCTCAGGCTGACGGTTGATATATATATCGATGCCCTTGCACAGCTTTATCTCCGGAATATGCCCGAAATATGCGTTGAGTCTTTTTTCCGCCTCTTTATTCAGCACCTGCATCAGAACATCTTCCCAATAGTAGTCCTCTGTTCCGGGCAGCTCACAATAGCGCTTAAGCACGGGCAGAAAATTCATTCCGAATTCTCTTGAGAAATAAACCGGACCATACATATAATCGCAGTCAGAGCCGCCCGGAAATGTATCTGTTATCCTGCCCTTTTTATCTGTTATAAGCGTCCACTCTGAGGTTCGGCCTTCTGCATGCCTGCTTGAATACCATGCCCAGGGCTCATATCTGTGATACATATTATTTCGAATCCAGTTATCTGAGCTTAGAATATATGCATTTCTGCCATAGAGATAGTCATAGGCATATTCAATGCTTCCTATATTGTTTCTGACTGCATAATCAGGATTATAGATAAGCTTAACCCCGAATTTATCAGTCAGATATTCGAATTTTTCCTTCATATAGCCGACAACAACAGCTATATCATCTATTCCGACCTCCTTAAGCTGCCTTATCTGCCGCTCTATCATTGGCTCCCCGAAAACCTCCAGGAGTCCCTTTGGCTTCTCAAACGAAAGCGGAACAAATCGCGAACCAAAGCCCGCAGCCATTATTAACGCACAGTCAACCCTGTATGGCTCAAGCACACTGAGCCCCTTATCCGTGATACTGTAGCCCTGCCTGTCCTGCTGTATAAGCAGTCCATCAGAAACAGCCTCCCTTATAAGTGAGTTGACCGTGCCGAGAGCAAGCCCCGTGCTCCGGCACAGGGCTCTCTGTGTTGCCTTATTATTACTGTAAATGTCTCTCAGCAGAATTATCTGTCTGTTCATCTTACTCCTGTCAGAAGCTTCTTCCTCCGCCGCCGTGGAAGCTGCCTCCTATGCCTGTTGATCCGCTTGATATGCCGCCGCCGTGGAAGCCGCCTCCGCCGCCCCTGTTATTATTGACAGGCCTTGGTATCGGTATAGATGATACATGCCTGTTGATAAGCTTTGCTGCTTCATTTCCCGCACTGAAGGTAAATGCCGCATCTGCCCTGTAAGACAGATTGAAGCGCTGTGCCTGAGACTTTTCCTTCTTCATTGCATACGATTTTCTGATGCTGATTACCGGAATAATCGCGATAATAAAGCTTATTACCGCTGCAATTATAAGCTCCGGCAGGGTCAGACCCTTCTTAACATAGGCATCATATTTTCCGGTTTCTGTATTATAGTTCTGCTGATTGGAGGAAATGCCGCCTTCGTAGGCCTCGCGGACTCCGTCTGCATATATTGAGCATGCAGCTGCATAGTCTCCGTCAGCAAGACTGCCGTAGAGACCTCCGTCAAGCTCGTCATAGATATAATCAATCATTGAGTCCGTAATATATCTTGTTGCTGCTCCGTGAGTATAGATATATACATTTCTCTCATACATATCGATGACAAGTATTGTGCCGTCCTTATCTTCACCGATGCCAAGATCCCCGTAATAATAGATCATATCGGCAAAGTTATCTATATCAGATGCTCCTGAATTGCCCTCGTCTGCCGTAAATACTGCAACTGCAAAATCTGTCTCTTCTTCGACTTCAGATAAGGAGTCCTCAAGCTCTGATTTTTCATCCTCGTCAAGCAGCCCGGCTGTATCAAATATATGAATGCCTTCATCGCTGAGTCTTTTGATCTCGGAGCCCTCTGCCTGTACATTATGTGACAGATCCAATGAATCAGCTGCCTGTCTCAGACTCTCATATGTACTTCCGGCTGCCGCTCCTACATATGTCTCTTCCGTCTCAGCTGCAAATGAGGCAAAGGCAAGCACAAGCATCACCGCAGCACATGCTGATGAAAATATAAGCTTTTTCATACCCTTCCTCCTCTACAGTACAAACCTGAATATTGCGAGCAGTACGGCAAACACCGGTATAAATACTGCCAGAAAGCATTTTATAAGTCTTGAGTTATCCACAGGAAGCTCTCCACAGGTTTTTCCGGTCTGTCCGTTAACTGAAAAATAATAGATCCTGCCGTCCTTTGCCTTATATGTAACTGTCCATACCGGCATAAGCGCATACTTATACTGTTCATTGCGCGCCTCAAGCCTGAGACTCTCCACATCAACCTTAGAATATCCTGCTCCGAGTCTGTTTCTGACCTCACTGTCCGCATAGCTCTTAAGCTCATCTGCAATCTCCGGCCTGATTTCATCCTTGCTGATATCTCTTATCTCTGCAATATATCCCTGCAGATACCCTGCCTGAAAGGCCTTCATGCCGTCCCGGTTAAAGGGCATTACACTCTCACAGAGCACCTTGCTGGCCTTTTTTAATGCAATACGGGACATATTCCTGATAGGTGCATCGCCTGAGTTGCTTATGTCATAAACACTTGTCTCAGTATGCCTCATTCCAAGAGCATCCCAGGTACGTATCTTTGTTCCCTTTGCCGAAACATCGGTATGCAGCGTACATTCGTATACCCAATACGGAAAATATACCCCGCTTAAAAGCTCAATCTGTTTTTTATTGTAAAAATCCTTTGGAACAAAGCGCCTTGAGCGTACCCAGCCCGTGAATATCTCCTCCGCCTTCTTTTTGTCCACAGAAAAAGGAATAATATAATCCGGCGTAAATTCCTCGCTTAATCTGTCACTTAAAACAATTGGGTTATGACAGTAATAGCAGCTTGTTGCCGCCGTAGTATCATCAGCCGTGACCTGTGCCCCGCAGGAAGGACAAATATAAAGCTTCATCCTGACACCGGCTGCTTTATGAGCAGTTTCAGCCTCTGAAGCAGCTCCGGTCTGCGTCCCCTGTCCTACAGCAGGAGAATGATTGCTATCCTCCTCCTGGTTGGCATCGCCGCCCTGTCCATTGATATCACTGTCTATCTCCTCAGACTTCGCCTCCGCGGGATTAAGAGCCTTTAATTCAGCTTCGGTAAACAGGCTTCCGCAGTATTCACAGGCAAATTTCGCCTTATTTCCATTCCATGTAAGCGGTCCGTCGCAATTCGGACACTTATAGGTTATAGCAGCCATACAATGCTCCTTCTCTGCTGCAGTTTATATAGGTAACTTCAAACCACTTAAAGTTAAGAAACACCCGCCGTAATAACGGCGGGTCATAAAACATGCTCACTTAGCTTCTCTTATTGCCGCAGTTGGTGCAGAAATTGCCTGTATTGACAGCTCCGCAGGAGCAGGTCCAGCTTGCCGCCGGACGTGCCTTGCCGCAGTTCGGACAGAAGTTTCCTGTATTGGATGCCCCGCAGGAGCATACCCACGCTCCTGCACCTGTTCCTGCTGTGCCTGACATGGTCTGAGGCTGTGCAGCCTGCTGCTGTGACTGCTGCTGCATCTGCATCTGTGCAAGATTTGTCTGTGATGCTGCACCCATAAAGGAGCTTGCGGCGCCCATACCCATTCCGACTCCCATAAACGCAGTGCCTGCTCCTGCCGTATTAGAGCCGGCTGCCTGAATGCCAGAAGCAACTGCAGACTGGGTAAAGCCCTCTCTGATAGCCGGATCTGACATCATAGCTCCCTGATTGCGCATATTGATGAGCTTCTGGCTGTCATCAGTGTAGGATACGCTTGCTACTCCGACATGATCTACCTCAAAGCCTCTGCTCTGATTCCAGTCATCATCCAGACTGGTCTGCATATGCTTTGCAAGCTCAGGTGCCTTAGAAGGAAGGAAGGATATACGTATGCCCTCCGCAGACATAGCATTGAGCGCTGCAGAAAAGCCCTGCAGAAATTCACTCAGATACTGCTCATTGATATCATCAATATCAACATGCTCCGCATTTTTGGGTATGACCTGCTCATAGAACAGCAGCGGATTTGTTACCTTGATTGAATAATCTCCGTGTGCCCTTACAAAAAGCTCGGCATTATAAAAGCTGTCAAAGTAATTAACCGGTGCAGGGGTTCCGAATTTTATCCCCTTTATCTCCTGAAGATTAATATAAAAGGCCTGCTGCTTCTGAGGATTGGTTCCTCCGTACTGGATTCTGCCTAAAACATCCTTCATTACATCCTTAAACTGGCCGTTAAACAGCGAAGGAGCCGAAGAATTATTAACAGTGTAATAGCCCTCCTCTGCCGTATAATCTACTACCTTGCCTCCGTCCAGTATAAACATGAACTGATTTGGAAGTACATGGATGACCGAACCGTTTGTAATAATATCACTGCTTCCCCTGCCGTTGCTTCCGTCAGCTCTGACTGCCTGTCCTTTGGTAAATACAGTCTTATCGCTCATATCGGACGCTTCAATGACTTCCTTCCACTGATCGCCGAGGCCCTTGCCGATTGCTGTGGAAACCGCTTTAATGAGTCCCATTGCTTCCTCCTGTTTTAAATATATATTGATGATGCCTGGTACAAAGGTGTTTACAGCAGATTGCAGGCGAAATTGTTGCTTCGCAACGCAAATCCAGCGTAGGAAACGCTTTAATCAGCGTTTCCTACATTGGCTGTGCAC
>CAVALT010000003.1:19794-22556 GCA_963589455.1 Clostridiales bacterium | reverse complement strand
TTCTATACCTATAGCTTTTTCCGGTGGTGCTGAACAATTGCAAAATCCGTTGTAATTAGGATATTTCTGTGAAAAATATCAAATCGGAGATTATTCTGCTATACTATAAAAAAGGATTGCGAGAGCAAGCAGCAGGCTGCAAGCCTGTTCCCAAACTGCAAAAGACTGCGGATATAACTGCTAAAGGATATAAATGGAGTATTGCGAAACCCTTGATTTTACGAGGGAAAACAACTGACATAATAGGGAGGCGATTATTTATGGATAATGTTAAGGCAAAATCAAACAGCTTAAGCCTTGCATCACTTATTTTCGGGATACTTGCACTGATGGGCAGCGTGCTTATTATTCCGACACCGTTCACGGCAGGTCTGGCGATAACATTTTCATGGCTGTCAAGGGGAGATAAAAAGCTGTCTAATCAGGCAATTGCCGGCAATATTCTTGCTGTTATTGCCATAGCTGTGAGCCTGATCGTATTAATAATGCTGTTCTCTGTTATTGTACTGGCAGCAATGCATGGGGCCGACAGCATTCTCCATGCAGAGTGGTAAGGCTGTGATAACGGGTACAAAGGCTTTAAAATCCAATGCTTTTCATGCCTGCAGGATCCTTTAATCCGGTATACGTCGGGGACAAAATACTGTTGCCGCCAACATTATATATAGAGGTTTTTAATTATGCTTAAGATTAAGGAATGTAAGGCGCTTGCAAGACGTACTCTGCTTGGCAGATACGGCACGGTTATAGGCGCATATTTTGTTACTACTATTGTCGGAGTTATACTGTGGATAATGGCAGCTGTCTGCGGAATTATCACACTGTATGCATCAGGCGTACTGAACGGCCTGTTCGGAACAGGTATTGCGTTCTCATTTCCGAAGCTTGCAGGCGGAATAATGGCAACCTTCTTTATAATTGCAGCAGCTGTTATAGTGTCGCTGTGGTTTGAGATTGGTTCGACAAGGCTGATGCTTAATATCTGCAGAGGCAGAAAATACGGAATAGGAGACATCTTCTACGGCTTCGGAGAGGGTGCAGATGCATTCAGCTTTATTCTGACCGGAATCGCTATTGCACTTATGTTTATGGCAGTCAATCTTGTGCAGAAGGTGCTGTTCTTTGCAGCTGAGCTGCTGCTTGGAGGGCATACGATGCTTGAGCTTTGTGCAGAGCTTGTGATTTCACTTATCTGTCTCATAGCTGCCTGGTATATCTCAACCTCATTTATGTTTGCCAAGATACTTATTGCAGATAAGCGTGAATCAGGTGTCGGAGCAGCTCTGGCAGCTTCGCACAGGCTCATGAAGGGAAGGAAGCTGAAGGGCTTCTGGCTTATATATCTGAGCTTTCTGTTCTGGTATGTGCTTGCATTTTTCTGCGCTCCGGCCATGCTCTGGATAGCACCGTATATTACCTGCACGACGGTTATTTTTTACATGGAGGCAGACGGAACCCTGTGGCAGCTGCCGGGAGCAGAGATAAACGGAGGTTCGGATCAGGGAAATGAAGCTGCGATAAATGATGCGCAGGGAACAGAAGCATCCGCAGACAATACGCCGGAAAATGCGGCTGCAGGAAATGAGGCGGCTGAAGCAGGAGCAGGAACGGCGGATACCGAAGTGACGGGAAATGCGGCACCGGATAATGCAGCAGGTGATGTTCCGGGAGCTGAAGCACAGGAGCCTGAAGCCCAGGAAAGTGAGTCGGCAGAGCCTGAAGCTCAGAGTAACGGCACGCCGGCAGCAGAGGAGCATGAGGCGTCAGCTTCGGATTCAGACAGCATCAGCAGCCGTCATGTAAGCTTTGAAGAGGCTGCAGCACAGATGAACATTGAGATGCCAGAGGGCTTCAGGAAGACAGGAGTATAAAGACATGAAATGTCCGTTTTGCGGTTCGGATGACACCAGGGTGATAGATACAAGGCCGGTAGAGGACAACAAGGCCATCAGGCGCAGACGCCAGTGCAATGCATGCGGCAAGCGCTTTACCTCATATGAGAAGCTTGAGACCATGCCGCTTATGGTGGTAAAAAAGGATAATACCAGAGAGGGCTATGACAGATCCAAGATTGAAGCCGGAATATTCCGTTCCTGCCATAAGAGGCCTATATCTGCAGCACAGATCTCAAGGACAGTAGATGAGATTGAAAATGAGCTCTATGCGTCCGGAGACAGCGAGGTATCAAGCTCAATTATAGGCGAGCTTGTAATGGAAAAGCTTAAGGATCTTGATCAGGTTGCATATGTCAGATTTGCAAGCGTATACAGAGAATTTAAGGACGTCAATACATTTATAGAAGAGATTGGCGAGCTGCTTAAAAAGTAAGGCGGTGGCGTTTGAGCATATTCAGCAGTATGTTTCCTTCCGAGTATTCGGACAGCTTTTACAGTTATGATTTTGAGTCGGCATACAGAGCCGGAAGAAGGCTGATACTTTTTGATATAGACAATACCATGGTGCCGCACGGAGCACCGCCGGATGAACGATGTCAAAGCAAGGTAAGAGAGCTTAAGAGCCTTGGCTTTAAGCTCTGTGCAGTTTCAAACAATAAGGAGCCGAGAGTGAGCTCCTTCTGTAGCGAATTAGAGCTTCCGTATGTATTTGATGCCGGAAAGCCGGCAGCAAAGGGCTACAGGTCGGCAATGAAGAAATGCGGTATGACCGAGGCTGAGACCATATTCTTCGGCGACCAGATTTTTACGGATATTTTAGGAGCACTGCATGCCGGAATCCACTGTGTGCTCGTAAGGCCGATAGAC
>CAVALT010000003.1:6345-19784 GCA_963589455.1 Clostridiales bacterium | reverse complement strand
ACTTTAGAGAGAAAGGTCTTGCAATCGGAGAGTATTTCAATTAAAATATCAAGCGATTACGTACATTTTTTGAAGATTTAAGATATTTTTTGGAGGATTATATATGGTATCAGCAGGCGATTTCAGAAACGGCATGACTGTCGAGATTGACGGACAGGTTCTTCAGATTGTAGAGTTCCAGCACGTTAAGCCGGGTAAGGGTGCAGCTTTCGTAAGAACAAAGTGCAAGAATGTTATCAACGGCGGAGTAGTTGAGAAGACCTTCAGACCTACAGAGACCTTCCCGCAGGCTCCTATCGAGAGAAAGGAGATGCAGTATCTCTATAAGGACGGCGAGCAGTATATCTACATGGATATGGACAGCTACGAGCAGATTTCTCTTAACGAGGAGCTTGTAGGCGATGCTATGAAGTTCGTTAAGGAGAACGAGATGTGCCGTATCTGCTCATACAAGGGCAGCGTATTCTCAATCGAGCCGCCGATGTTCGTAGAGCTTGAGATCACAGATACAGAGCCGGGTCTCAGAGGAGATACAGCTACCAATGTCATGAAGCCTGCTACTGTTGAGACAGGAGCTGAGATCAAGGTTCCGATTTTCGTTAACATCGGAGACAAGATTCAGATTGATACACGTACCAGTGAGTATCTTAAGAGAGTTTAAGAATACGCTGATTTGATCAGTATTATCAGTGCCCGACTTTAATTAAAGTCGGGCATACTTTTTAACTATACTGGAAATGCATCCTGAGAATGTTAATTAGGGCAGCTATTCAGCAAACATCTCGAATTTGCTCTTCAAACATCTCGAATTTGCTTCGCAAATCCTCGATGTGGCCGGCCAGAGGCCCTTCGGGCCTTGGCCGCATTCCAGATATCAGCGTGAATTTGCCTGCGGGCAGTCAATTTACGCTGGAATGCGGAATGTGCTGAACGGATACCATATAGAAAGAAAATCATGAAGGATAAAATTATTGACCTTTTAAACAACATATGCGGAGAGGCCTTTAAGGCAGCGGGCTATGATGCAGAGTTCGGAAGAGTAAATATCAGCAATCGCCCTGATCTCTGTGAATATCAGTGCAACGGAGCAATGGCTCTGGCTAAGCGTGAGCACCGCAAGCCTATCGATATAGCAAATGAGGTTGCTGCAGTGCTTTCGGACAATGCTGCATTTTCAAAGGTTGAGTCCTGCATGCCGGGATTTATCAATATTTCCGTAAGCGGAGAATTTCTTGCGTCATATATGAGCTCCATGCTTAAGGATGAGCATGCCGGCCTGATTATGGCAGAAAAGCCTGCGAAGATTATTGTGGATTACGGCGGGGCAAATGTTGCCAAGCCGCTGCATGTCGGACATCTGCGTTCTGCAGTCATCGGAGAAGCTCTTAAGCGCATAGGAGCAGCTCTCGGCAATGATATGACAGGTGATGTTCATCTCGGAGACTGGGGACTGCAGATGGGACTCATCATAGAGGAGCTTAAGGACAGGCATCAGACAGAATTTACTCTGGCAGACCTTGAGGAGATATACCCTGCAGCTTCAAAGAAATCCAAGGAAACAGTCAGCGAGGATTCAGCCGAGCTTACAGAGCAGGCAAAGGCCTTTAAGGCAAGAGCACTTAAGGCCACAGCAGCACTGCAGAGCGGAGATCCTGAGTGCAGGGCCGTGTGGGAGCGTATAATGGAGCTCTCCAAGGCTGATCTTAAGAAGAATTACGATGCGCTTGATGTGCATTTTGAGCTCTGGAAGGGCGAATCAGATGTTCAGAAGTATATAGCTGACATGCTGCAGAGCTTTATTGATAAGGGCATTGCATATGAATCAAACGGAGCTCTGGTTGTTGACGTCACTGAAGAGGGCGATTCCAAGGAGCTTCCGCCGTGCATAGTGAGAAAATCAGACGGCTCCTCGCTGTATGCCACCACTGATCTGGCAACCATTGTTGAAAGAGAGCTTCTCTATAAGCCTGATGCGTATATCTATGTAGCCGACAAGAGACAGAGTCTGCACTATACAAGCTTCTTCAGAGTAGCAAGAAAAGCAGGGATAGTACGCCCTGAGGAGTCCTTAAGCTTCCTTGGCTTCGGCACCATGAACGGCAAGGACGGCAAGCCCTTTAAGACCCGTGCAGGCGGTGTTATGAGGCTTGAGGTGCTTATTAAGGATATCTGCAGCAGCGTATATGACAAGGTGCGCGCGACAAGATCTGAGAGCGAGATATCCGATGAAGAGGCAGAGAGGATATCTGAGACAGTAGGACTTGCAGCTCTCAAGTATGGAGATCTTCAGAATCAGGCCTCCAAGGACTATATTTTCGATACAGAGCGCTTTACAAGCTTTGAGGGCAATACAGGTCCGTATATACTCTATACCATAGTCCGTATCGGAAGCATACTCGGAAAATGCAGCAAGGCAGAGCTTGACGGTGCACTCACAGGAAGCGAAGCAGAGCTTAAGAGCTATATTGCAGCAGCTGAGGAGATACCGGCAGTAAAGAATCTCTCCCTTGTGCTTACAAGATATAATGACGCAGTGCTTTCAGCCTGGGAGCAGCTTGCTCCGCACAAGATCTGTCAGTTTATATATGAGCTTTCAGAGGCGTTTAATACCTTCTATCACGATGTCAAGATACTGACTGAGGAGGATGAAACCAGGAAAAAGGGATATATCTGCGTGCTTTCCCTTACCAGGCGCGTGCTGACAGACTGCATACATATGCTTGGCTTCAGCGCACCGGACAGGATGTAATGTAAATGTAATTGTTTAGCACCTTCAGAAATTCAGTGCAAATTGCCTGCTTGCATGTAAATTTGCACTGAATTACTGAAGGCGGCCAAGTCCCAAAGGGCCTCTGGCCAGCCACATCGAGGATTTGCGGAGCAAATTCGAGATGGGTGCTAAACAGTTACTGTAAATGTATTAAAGCCGTTCGGACATGATGCTTTTGACAGGATGTCCGGGCGGCTGCATACTTTGTTGGATCGCGGACAGGAGGCAAAGCCTCTTATGTTTCCACATTGTGGATTTTCGGCAGCTGCCTTTCAGATATACCGTAACCGGCCTACGTTGGCCTCCGTTAATTGTTTGCAAAGGCCGCGAAAAACTGCCGGCATATCAAATTTACAGAAAAATTATTTTTCCTCTTGACGAATATTGATAATATGATATAATTCCTAATGTTCGCTTTAGCGCTATCGCCAAATGGTAAGGCAACGGACTCTGACTCCGTCATTTCAAGGTTCGAATCCTTGTAGCGCTGTATTAATTAAAGCCCATAACCATTATTCAGAAGGTTGTGGGCTTTTTTCGTTGTTGTATATTGTCAGGCTTTGGCTTAAACTGTCACATAGAGCTGCGAAGGTATATACCGCAGTAAAATTTTATCGGAAGAGGACTACAAACATGAGAGACGGCTTTATAAAAGCTGCCGCAGTCACCCCATCAATGAGGGTTGCGGACGTGGATTACAATACTGAACAGATCATATCGGATATGCATACCGCTGCCGTGCAGGGGGCAAAGCTCATAGTATTTCCGGAGCTGTCTGTAAGCGGTTATTCCTGCAGGGATATCTTCTATGACGACCTGCTCCTTGATAAATGTCTGGATGCACTTACCAGGATTGCTGCGGCCTCTGAGGATACAGATGCAATTATCTTTGTGGGTCTGCCGGTATCGCATAACGGCAAGCTCTACAATGCTGCAGCGGCTGTAAGCAGAGGACGTATACTTGGTATTGTGCCGAAGCTCCATATTCCGAACTACGGTGAATTTTACGAAACAAGACAGTTTACACGCGGCTTCGTATATCCGGAAATGCTTAAGATAGGGGACGAGACGGTTCCGTTTGGCGCCGGACTCATGTTTGCCTGCAGCAGTCTGCCTCTCTTTAAGATCGGAGTGGAAATCTGTGAGGATCTCTGGGTTCCGGCACCGCCAAGCACAAGGCTTGCACTTTCAGGCGCCTTTGTAATAGTCAATCCCTCTGCCAGCAATGAGATAACAGGCAAGAGTAGCTACCGCAGAGAGCTTGTTGCAGGGCAGTCGGCCCGTACCTATACGGCCTATGTATATGCAAATGCCTCCTGGGAGGAGTCTACGCAGGACGTTGTATTTTCAGGGCACAGCATTATTGCCGAGGCCGGAACAGTGCTTGCTGAAAGCAGGCTGTTCTCCACAGGCATAATAACTACAGAGATAGACCTTAAGCTCCTTAATTCGAGACGTGAACACATGAGCACCTATTCCTCAGTTGAAGCTGTGGCTGAGGAAAATGACGCCCTCGAGCCTATGCTGATTCCGTTTGAGCTTAATATAACTGAGACTAAACTAAGCCGCTATATAGACCCGCATCCGTTTGTTCCGTCTGATAACGCAAGAAGAGAGCGCCGCTGTGAGGAGATACTTGATATCCAGACCTACGGTCTAATGAAGAGGCTTAAGCATACGAGAGCAAAGGCGGCCGTTATAGGCATTTCCGGAGGACTGGATTCCACGCTTGCACTTATAGTTGCCGTACGGGCCTTTGATAAGCTCGGCCTGTCCAGGAAGGGGATTATAGGAGTGACCATGCCGGGCTTCGGCACGACTGACAGAACCTATGACAATGCCGTGTCGCTGATACATGAGCTTGGCATAAGCTTTAAGGAAATCAATATTTCAGAAATAGTAAGACTTCATTTTGATCAAATAGGTCATGATGAGTCAGTACATGATACTACCTATGAAAACTGTCAGGCAAGGATGCGCACACTGCTGCTGATGGATATAGCCAATCAGGCAGGCGGACTTGTTGTCGGAACAGGAGATATGTCAGAGCTGGCACTGGGCTGGGCAACCTATAACGGGGATCATATGTCCATGTACGGGGTAAATGCAGGAGTGCCTAAAACACTGGTGCGTTATCTTGTGGGATATTATGCGGATTACTGCGGTGCGGATAAGGTCAGGGACATACTGTATGATGTGCTTGATACTCCGGTAAGCCCGGAGCTGCTACCGCCTGAAAGTGACGGCAGCATAGCTCAGAGAACCGAGGATCTGGTAGGCCCGTATGAGCTGCATGATTTCTTCCTGTATCATTTTATGAGAAATAATTCAGCCCCGGGACGTATACTGAGGCTGGCACAGGCAGCCTTCGGGGACAGCTATGACAGAGCAGTCATACTGAAGTGGGAGAAGAATTTCTTCCGCAGATTCTTCTCGCAGCAGTTTAAGCGAAGCTGCCTTCCGGATGGTCCGAAGGTCGGAACGGTATGTCTGTCACCGAGAGGCGATCTGCGCATGGCAAGCGATACCTGCTCAGCATTGTGGCTTAAGGAGCTGGAGGAACTGGAGCCTTAAGGAAACGCTGATCAAAGCGTTTCCTTAAGGCTTTGTGCTGCAAAAGCAGCAGAGCTTAATCCGAATACGTGAGATTTGAATTAGCCGGCGAATTAGCCGTGCCATAGGAAAAGGCTGATTTCGTCGGCATTTCCCGGAATATAATCTGAAAGATGCCAGTATGCCTTAGCCTCATTCAGAAGCCGAGCATCATGCTGTCCATGAGTATCTGCTCGGTCTGGGTGAGCATATCCATTGAGCTTGCCTTGTTGTTCTGCATATATGCGGTTGTAAGGTAGTTTATAAGTGCCAGAGGTCCCGCATAGGAGGACTTGGCTGAGGTGCTCGCCGTCTCGCAGCAGAGCATCACATCCGCATATCTGTCAACAGCTGCATGATTTGCGCTGGTGACAAGCAATATGGTTACGCCCTTGTTTTTCAGATAGGAGAGCAGCGTAAGCGTGGTATGGCTGTATCTCGGGAATATAAAGGCAAGACATACATCACCCTTTTCAGCAGGCAGCAGCTCCTCAGGATAATTAAGACCGGTGCCGTTTACAAGCCGTACATTTTTTCTTATCTGTCCGAAATGTGAAAATGCGTAGCCTGCAAGTGAGAAGGAACGGCGCATGCCCATTATATACATATTGACCGGACGGCTTAGTATGGCTACTGCCTCATGCAGCTTCTGCATGCTGTTGAGCCTGAAGGTCTGTTCGATATTGTTAATATCAGCCTGCATGCATTTTTTTAGCATATCATCATCCGGAATATCATTGCTTGTGTCAAAGCGCTCCGGCAGACCGGCCTTAGCCTTTAAATCTGCGCGGAGCGCCTTCTGCATCTCCGAATAACCCTCAAAGCCAAGCTCCTTGGAAAATCTGACAACCGTGGTCGTACTGACTCCGGCAGCCTGTGCGAGCTGCTCCAGTGTCATAAAGGCCGATTCATCATAATTTTCGGAAATATAACCGGCGACAGCTCGGTGGCTCTTGGTATAGGTTTCAAATCTGTGGGCAATTATATCGTGTATCTTATCCATCTGAAATCGAATAAACTCCTAGGCATTAAACTTAATGACATTGCTGATATCAGCCATGCGGCAGCCCGGCGTAAGGCTGCAGGCGCGCATCAGGAAGTTGAGCTTGGAAATGCGCTCACCTGAGCGCGGAGCACCGTTTTTGATAAAGCCAAGCTGCAGTCCTACAGCAAGATCCATAACCACATCATCGATAACACCGCCGCTGCGTCCGCTGGTTACAGCAAGAAGACCGTGCTTTACCGCAAAATCATAGGTATCGAGAGCCTCGGTTATGGTGCCGACCTGATTCGGCTTAAGAATGAAGCCGCTGATGCCGTTCATCTCATAGGCCTTTCTGATGCGCTTAAGATTGGTAACTATAAAGTCATCTCCTATGATATTGGTTTTTGTTATGCGGCTTACTGCCTTTGGAAATGCATCCCAGTCATTTTCATCAAGCAGATCCTCTATAAATACAAAATCAAAGCTGTCAGTAAGTCCTTTGACATAATCAATAAGCTCATCCGCACTGACACGCTTACCCTTCAGCAGATAGGTTCCTGATGCTGCATCATACATCTCACTCGAGGCACAGTCCATGGAAAGTGCTATTTTGTCTGCAGCTCCGCATTCATCAGCAGCCTGCATGATGGTATCAAGCACCTCATATGGGTCCTCACTCGGAGCAGTATATCCGTAGGAGCGTCCGACCATGGCAGGAGTGCCGAAGCGCTTTTCAATGGTTTTGGGAAGCTGTTCGAATATTCTGACACCGGTCTCAACAGCGTCATATATGTCAGCTGCCTTCCATGGAATTACAATAAATTCGTTGAAGGCCTGAGTGATACCGTAATTTGTTCCGCCGTTAACAACATTAAAGCTCGGAACCGGAACCGTGCTGATCGGCTTGCCGGCAATATAGTTGTAGAGCTCGGTTCCTGCCGAGGCGGCTGCAGCACGGAACACAGCAACGGAAACGGCATAGATGGCGTTGCCGCCGAGGCGGGCTTTGTTTTCTGTGCCGTCAAGCTCGATCATCTTCGTGTCAATGCTGCGCTGGTCACTTACGTCCATGCCGGTGATAGCGGGGCCGATGATTTCATTTACATTGGCAACTGCCCTGTGCACACTCTTTCCGCCGTATTCCGCGGGATCATTGTCTCGAAGCACAAAGCTCTCGTACATTCCAACCGTCGAGCCGGTGGGGGCACTGCCGCGTCCGAGAGCACCGTGCTCTGTTACAACATCCACCTCAACCATGGGTCTGCATTTGCAGTCTATAAGCTGTCTTGCCGTTACTGATTTTATTCTGTCAATCATATAGGTCACCTTTAAAAATATTGTAACTGTTTAGCACCGTATCGCTGCATCGCTTTGCGATGCGCTTCGCACCTTGGCCGCCAACAGAAAAAGCGTATAAATGCTTCGCTGAGCAAGCTCTGCTCAACATTTTATAGCTTTTTCTGTTGGTGCTAAACAATTACAAAATATTATGTATTTGTTTAGCAACATCTGTATTCAGCATGAATTGACTGCCTGCAGGCAAATTCACGTTGAAATTTATTGTCTGCATTTCTGAAGCTTTGAAGCTCTGAATCTCAGAGCTTCGGTACAAATAAGACATTAAAGTCGCAGAGATTGGTACCGGTATTTCCAGTCATAACCGTATCGCCAAGCTCAGACAGTGCCTCATAGCAGGAATGGGTGCGCAGAGCCTCCATAAGATCTAACTGCTTAGCTGAAGCAGCCTTCAGAGTGCTGCTGTCTGTTATTGCTCCGGCAGCCGGGGTGGTGCCGTCGGTTCCCTCTGAATCGATTGACAGCATGCAGGCCCCGGGAGCATGGGCGGCAGCAAGAGCAAAGCCGGTCATCATCTCATGTGATGGTCCGCCGTGCCCCTTTATGGTCGTATTGTCTGTTATAAGAGTTGTAACCTCGCCTGAGCTTAAGATTACGCAGGGAGTCTCAAACGGAGTATTAAAGCTCTGAAGCTGTCTTGCAATGCCTGCAAATACTGTTCCGGCATCCTTTGCCTCACCCTCAAGAAATGAAGTAAGGATATAGGCATTAAGCCCCATATCCTTCGCAATATCTCTGGCGATAATACAGCTGTCGGGAAGCGTATTTATCCTGAAGTAGGTATTTTCAGGGAAGGCCTTTGGAGTCTCATATTCCGGACCGGCATTCATTATGAAATCTACCACAGCCTTTGGAAGACGGTCTGCCACGGCATACTTCCTGATTGCATTTCTCGCATCCTCAAGGGTGGTCTTATCCGGACCCATAGGTGTGGAATTATAATCAGGGCATGGAGCTCCCGGATCAGTGGTAGGAGGATTGCCTACGGCGTCGCTTATTCCGAAGCCTATAAGCTCTGCACCGCGCTCTCTGATACGCTTTGCAAGCATGCCTCCGTTCAGAGCAGAGATATGGCGGCGGACGGCATTTACCTCAAATATACCGGCACCGCTTTTAAGCATAACATCGGTCGTATCGATCTCGTCCTGCAGCGTAATGCCTTCTCTCGGACAGCTCATAAGGGCTGAGCTGCCGCCGCTGATAACAACTATAAAGAGGTCCTCAGGACCGGCGTTGTCTACCATGTCTATGATCTTCAGGCAGGCCTTATACCCGTCCTCGTTCGGGAGCGGATGTCCGCCGACATAAACCTCTGTCTTTCTGAAAATGTCTGTATCCTCTTTTATCTTGACTATGGCAATGCCGCGGGTAAGTCTGTCCCCTAATATCTCATCAACGGCACGGGCCATATGATTGCAGGCCTTGCCGGCTCCGATTAGATATACATTTTTTTTCTGATCAAGATCCCATTTCCGGCTTCCGATGCTTAGGGTATGGCCGTCAAAGGACGTGATGCTCTTTATAATCTCATAGCTGTCAAGACGCTTAAGGGTGCGCTCCGTAAGGTCGAGCACCAGTCTGCGTGAGTCGGTGCAGCCGTGGTCGGTAAGAGAGCCGTAGTTCTTAATTTTCATTGCGTATGCCTCCGCTGAAGGTAAGAGTATTTGCTTACAGTCGGAGAATACATCTGCAAAGGCTCTGATGCAAGATATGTACGCTATAAAAGACAAGAAAAGTACAAATGTATAAAATGATACAAATAAAGAGAAAAGGCATGCACAAATGCACCGGATGAGGGCAGCTATACCTTGTATTGATATTTTATTGTAAAAGTGGTAAAATAACTAAATTGTCGGGACAAAAACTGCATTCGAGTGTCAGAGACTTCCTAAAAATGCTTATAGTTCGATGCATACTGCCGACGGAGTGATACTTATGGAAAAAAGATACGTATTATTTGATCTGGACGGAACACTGACGGATTCATACGAGGGAATCAGAAACGCCTTCGGATATTGTCTGTCAAAATACGGCATTTCGCCTGAGCCTGAGGAATACAGGAGATTTATAGGACCGCCTGTATTATGGTCGCTTAAGACCTTCTACGGTATTGAGGGAGAGAAGGCTAATGAAGCACTCTGCTACTTCAGAGAGTATTATGACTCCAGAGGCTGTCTTGAGAATCATGTCTATGACGGAGCTGAGGAGATGCTGAGAACTCTTGCGGCTCATGATAAGAAGCTGATGGTGGCTACATCAAAGCCGGAGCCGATAGCAATTAAGATACTGGAGCATTTCGGACTTGCTGATTATTTCTGCTTTATAGCGGGTTCAACAGCTGAGGACGAGAATGACAATCACTATGCCAGCCTCAGAAATGCGGTTCCGAGATCAAGCAAGGAAGAGGTTATCAGATACTGCTTAAGGGAAAATGATATAAGAGACCTTGAGCATGCTGTCATGGTCGGAGACAGGCGCTGGGATATCGATGCGGCAAAGAAGATCGGCATGCAGAGCATAGGTGTCCGCTATGGCTATGCCGAGCCGGATGAGCTTGAGCAAAGCGGAGCAGATATAATTGTTGATACTCCAATGGAGATCATCACACATATTGTTTAGTAAATGCTGTCAAGCAGCATTTCATTAATAGGCGCCTCCGGAGTGTATGTATTTGCTTTGAAGACAGCTGCTTTGCAATGCAATTCGGCGTGTGAAGCGCTTTAGTCAACATTTTCTAAAATAACTACGAGCAACATCAGGGAATCAGAAGACGGTCTTATGCCGTCTCCTGATTTTTTAGGTTATAATCCATATCATAAGAGAATCCCCTGAAAACGTCTTGAAACAACCGAAATAATAAGAGTATAATTTGTAATTGTATAGCGCCTTCCGTATCTCAGCGCGAATTGCCTGCCTGCAGGTAAATTCACGCTGAAATACGGAAGGCGGCCAAGGCCCGAAGGGCCTTTGGCCAGCCACATCGAGGATTTGCAGAGCAAATTCGAGATGTGCGCTAAACAATTGGTATATTTTCATATTATGATCAAAGAACTGCTTAAAGACAAAAAATTAATACTGGCCTCCGGCTCACCGAGACGCAGAGAGCTGATGCAGAAGCTGGATACGGATTTTGCTGTTGAGGTTTCTGAGGTGGATGAAACCGTTCCTGAAGGAACAGAGCCTGAGGCTGTGCCGGAGTATCTGTCGGGACTTAAGGCTGAGGCTGTCTACAGGCTTCATCCTGATGAGGATACAGTGGTTGTCGGAGCTGACACCATAGTTCTCTGCGGCGGAGTAATATATGGAAAGCCTGCTGATGAGAAGACGGCCTTTGATATGCTTAAAAGCCTTGGAGGAAGAACACATCAGGTTATAACCGGAGTGACGATTATATCCGGAAGAGGGGAGACAGCTGACAGAATCAGCTTTTCATCGGTCTCCGAGGTTGAGTTTTATGAGCTTAGTGACAGCGAGATCAGGGAATATATAGCAACAGGGGAGCCAATGGACAAGGCCGGAGCTTACGGCATACAGGACCATGGAGCACTTATAGTCCGCCGCATTAACGGAGACTATTATTCAGTTATGGGGCTGCCGATTGCAGAGCTGGCACACAGGCTTAAGGCTCTGCCCGGATAAAAAGCTCCGATAAATCGCACGGATTTGAAGGTAAAATTGTTGCTTCGCAATGCAAATCCGGTGTAGGAAACGCTTTAATCAGCATTTCCTTAATTCATATATTTGCAGGTATGTGAGGAATATATCAATGATAAGGAGACTCTATCTTAATAAGCTTGAGATGTATGCAGATAAGAATGTAGTCAAGATCCTTACCGGAGTAAGGAGGTCGGGCAAGACTACTGTTATCAGGCAGTTTATAGATGAGCTTAAGGACAATAATGTACCGGAGGATCACATTTTCTATATTAACTTTGAAGGCGTGATCTATGCATACTTCAACAAAGCCTCGGATCTCAGAGACATGCTGTTAAGCTTTGTGGACAGCGTCAGAGGTGAGCACTGCTATATATTTTTAGACGAGCTTCAGTGTGTGGACGGCTGGGAGGAGGTCGTTTCAGAGCTTCTTAATCTCTTTGACTGCGATATATATGTGTCTTCATCAAACAGCAACCTGTTCGGAAGCGAATTTGCGAAAAAGCTTGAATATCGCTATGTGCGCATAGATGTGTATCCGTTGACATTTTCCGAATATCTTGAGCTTACGGCAGCAGAGCCGGGACATTACGCTGCTCAGGCTGATGCAGGGGATGAAGGCTCAGAAGGCTCAGCTCCGCTGCTCGACAGTCAGGCACTTTTTGCAGACTATCTGAAACGAGGATGCATGCCGGGAGCGTATGCGGTGCAGGGAGAGACTGCAAAGGAGGATTATCTTAAAAATCTATACAGCACGGTGCTGCTTAAGGATGTTGTTCAGTGCAATAAGCTGAGAGACATTTCCCATCTTGACAGGATAATGGAATACATACTGAGTCATATAGGAGAGACCTTTTCACCCAAGGGACTCAGGGACTATGTTAAGTCACAGGGCATAACCATTTCCGTGGATACGGTATATTCCTTCCTTGATGCATTGACAGGGGCATATCTTATACAGAAGGTGCCGAGGTATGATATAAAGGCTGATCGTGAGCTCGAGACGCACGAGAAGTATTATATCTGCGATATGGCCATGAGAAATGCTGTCATGGGTGATGAGGGAGCCGGTCTGGAATCGGCAGTTGAGTCAGCCTTATGTCTTGAGCTTCTGACGAGGGGCTTTAAGCTCTATGTAGGGAAGAATAATCAGGCGCAGATAGATTTTATGGCGGTAAAGGGAGATGACAGAACTTACCTGAACTGCTGCTCGACCATAGAGGATAAGGAAACGGTTAAGCAGAAATTCAGTCCGCTTGTACGCATCAGAGACAATTATTTCAAGATGGTGCTTTCGCTTGACAGGGAGACAAAGATTAACAAGGGCGGTATTATCAATTATCCGATTCAGGATTTTCTTGCCCAGGGCTGAGGCCGGGGAACTGCTTTAATCAGCGTTTTCCCAAAGAGATAAGACAGATAAGCAAAACAAAAAGGCGGCTGATTAAAGCCGCCCTTTTGTTATCAGTTAGGAGCAAAATGCCTTTGCCGCAACATTAGGTTATTATCAGCTCTCAGGCTCGATAATGCCGTAGCTGTTGTTCTTACGCTTATATACTACGCAGGTCTCCATGGTATCGGCATCCTTGAATACGAAGAAGGTATGTCCGATGAGCTCCATCTGAAGGCAGGCCTCCTCAGGAGTCATAGGCTTAAAGTCAAACTTTTTAACCTTCTCGATGCGGATCTCCTCCTCATCGGCAGGCTCCTCATCCTCAATAAACAGCTTGGAGAAGGATGCTGCATTCTGAGTCTTATCTATGAGCTTTGCTCTGTGACGCTTAATCTGGCGTTCAAGAATCTCCTCAACAAGATCTATTGTGACGAAGAGATCTGTAGATGTCTCCTCGGCACGAATCATGCTGTTCTTAATTGGAATCGATACCTCTACTATATAGTCATCCTTACGGTTGGATACGGTTACATGAGCAATTGTGTCCTCTGCAAAGAACTTGGACAGCTTGCCGATCTTCTTCTCGATGTGCTCTCTGGTTCTGTCGCCGATATTGACGTTCCTTCCGATAATGTTAAACTTCATATTAACACTTCCTTCCTGTGGAAATTTGTGCAGTCCGCAGGTTT
>CAVALT010000003.1:0-6224 GCA_963589455.1 Clostridiales bacterium | reverse complement strand
CGCAGGTTTGCTATCTGCGGTCCGCTTGCAGATAAGCTTTTCTTTATCTGTAATTGCATTATACCATAAATCAGATGAAGTATTGATTAAAATATATAAAAAAAATGTAAACAAAATATGAAATTAGTCTATAATGCACAAATGACAAGTATGGATAATTGCTGTATCATTGGATAAACACTTAATCGGAGGCATACAGTATGGACAGAAGAGACAAGATTAATTATTACCTTGATCTTGCGGATGTTGTATCCCAGAGAGGCACCTGTCTGAGAAAACGCTATGGAGCAGTAATAGTTAAGAATGATGAGGTCATATCAACGGGATATGTAGGAGCTCCGAGAGGAAGACAGAACTGCTCGGATCTTGGCTACTGCATCAGACAGAAGATGAATATTCCTAGAGGGGAGCGCTATGAGCTCTGCAGAAGCGTGCATGCCGAGGCCAATGCCATTATCAGTGCCTCACGCGATAAGATGATAGACAGCGTAATTTATCTCTCAGGCAGGGAGATGGATACCAATGAATATGTAAGTAATGCCAACTGTTGTTCAATGTGCAAGCGAATGATTATAAATGCGGGCATAAAGCAGGTTATCGTCAGAGACAGCGACACGGAATACAGATGCATAGACGTTGAGGAATGGATTAAGGACGATGATTCCCTGAGCGGAGAGTTCGGATACTGATATTACCAGAGGAAAAATACTTTTGCTTCTGGTAACATACAATAAGAGAAAAGGAAAAATAAGGAAATTAGCTGCTTCGCAGCGTAAATCCGACATAGGGAAACGCTTTAATCAGCGTTTCCCTAACGGAAAATTGTATAGCAAATCACAGATGTCTGTTTATCATTCTGTCATTATTCTTTTCTATCAGTTCAATAGACCGTATCTATATGTTAAAAATGTGTCATACGTTTTTGTGCAGATTTTTATTTGTGCAATTTGACGTCGGATGCTGTCCGGTCGAGTACAAACTGACGAAATTGTCTGACGGCCGGGGACTGAAATACCCTGTCATCACTGATCATATAGAAATTACGCTCCCAGCTCGGATTAATAATAGGAAGTATTTTTACGTCAAGTCTGACCAGCATATCCATATAGGGAACAACCGCAATGCCAAAGCCCTGTGCAACCAGTCCGGCTACCACCTGATCCTCCTCGGTCTCATAAGCAATCTGAGGACAGGCATTAATCTTGGCATAAAGCTTCATGACAACATCTCTCAGACCTGAGCCTTCTGTAAAGCTAACCTGAGGATAGGCTAAGGTATCTGCAAGGTCAATGGTATGCTTTGAGGCCAGCGGATGCCCGTTAGGAACAATCAGCACAAGATCCTGGCGGTTAACGGGAACACTGGTAAAGCCTAACTCCTCTGAGGGCCAGGATGCAAATATAAGGTCATATTTACGCAGGCTAAGGCCATTTAAGAGCTCTCCCGTAACACCGGTATGAAAGCTAAAGCGTATATTCTTTCCGGAATGCAATTTAAGAAAATCAGCAGCAAGCTTAGGAATATAATCAACTCCCAGCGTGCGCAGAAGTCCTAATCTGATCGCACCTTCACCCCGTCCTACACTCTGCAGCATATCTATGCCCTCATCAAGACTCATCAGAGCACGTTCGGTATATTCGAGAAACTGTTCCCCGTTATAGGTCAGCTTGACGTTACGTCCGCGCTTTTCAAAAAGCGGGATCCCGAGCTCCTGCTCAAGCTGATTAATAGCGTGGCTCAAGGTAGGCTGAGTTATGCAAAGCTCCTCGGCAGCGTGCGTATAATGCTGTGTTTTAGCCAGTTCGGCAAAATAACGTAAATGCAGTAGATTCATATATACCCTCCATTTAAACCCCATTCAACTATAGAAGAATCTATTGAATATGTCTATAGATTTGATTGAAAATGCTAATTTGTTTCAATGTCTTAAATGAAGTACATTGGGATTGTCAAAAAAATAACGCAGACCCGATGCAGCAGATGCAAAACAGCAGGAATGCGAGGAGGCATGGAAGCTGCAGGCCTGTCGGACTGAAACAAAGGACACAGAAATCTGAGTTTCATTTTAAGAAGGGGTAGATGAAATGAACATAACAGGAAAAACAAAGCTGCTGGGACTTATAGGCACACCGGTAGAGCATTCAAAGTCACCGGAGATGTATAACTACTGCTTTGATAAGTTCGGTCTGGATTATGCATATCTTGCTTTTGATATTCCGCTTGAGAAGACCGGAGAGGCTGTCAGAGCACTTCGCACAGTAGGCTTTCGAGGCGCAAATGTGACAATGCCCTGCAAGCAGGAGGTTCTTAAATATATGGATGAGCTTACACCTGCGGCCAAGGCCATCGGAGCCGTTAATACCATTGTCAATGATAATGGCGTACTCACAGGCTACAACACAGACGGCATGGGATATACAAAAAATCTTGAGCGCAATGGTGTGGCTGTAAAGGGCAAAAAAATAGTGCTTCTCGGAGGCGGAGGAGCAGCGTCAGCCATAGCAGCTCAGGCAGCTCTTGAGGGAGCAGCCAAGATAAGCATATTCAACCTGAAGGACACCTTCTGGAGTGCTCTTGAGAAAACGGTTCAGCGTATTGCAGACGCAGTTCCGGAATGCACATTTACATTAAATGATCTTGCTGACAAGGCACTTTTAAAGCAGGCAATTGATGAGGCAGATATCCTTTCAAATGCAACCAGAGTAGGTATGGCGCCTAACGATGATGCAACACTGATAGAGGATACGAGCTGGTTCAGAAAGGAGCTTGTGGTTACGGATGCGGTATATGCACCGCCGAAGACAAGGTTCCTGCGTGAAGCGGAGGCAGCAGGCTGCACTGTATGCAGCGGACTCGGCATGCTGCTCTGCCAGGGAGCCGAGGCCTTCAGACTCTATACAGGAGAGCAGATGCCGATAGATGAGATCAGAGAGCTTCTGTATTCATAAGAACAAATTAAGGAAATGCCTGTAAATGAAGTGCTTTCTGCGCCGGATTTGCACGGCAAGGCGGCAATAGCCGGGGCAAATCCGTGCGACTCACTGGCGGTATTACAGGAAACGCTCACAAAATCAGCATTTCCTATAAAAAAAGGATAGAAAAAAGGGGTTATCAATATGGGACAGAAAAATGAATCTGCAAGGTATTATCCTACAGCCTTTGCCTTATACATGACCTATTTTGTACTGGGCGTGGCTGCAACGATAATGGGGCAGTATAAACAGGAATTAGCTTCACTCTGGGGCGCATCGACGCTTGCCGACGGAAGCTTCGATGTATCAGGAGTTGTAGCTGTAATAGCAGCAATCGGACTCGGACGTCTGGTAGCATTTCCGGTAGCAGGACCGCTTTCAGACAGGCTCGGACGCCGCATATCCGGACTTATCGGCTGCGTGCTGTATGCCATATTCTTTCTCGGCATTACCTTTGCACCGAACATGTATGTCGGATATGTGCTTGCAGTCATAAGCGGAATGGCCAATTCCTTCCTCGATACGAGCATCACTCCATCCTGTATGGAGATATTTAAGGAAAAGGGAACGATTGCAAATATATTTACCAAGCTGTCCATATCGATAGCACAGTTCCTGCTTCCCTTTGCAATACGCTTTGTAGCGGGCAACGAGCTTCCGTTTGCAACCATTTTCCTTGTCTGTGCAGGAATAATCATAATTGACGGAATCTTCCTTGCATTCCTTCCGTTCCCGGCCTTTACACCGGCTAAAAAGAAGGATGGCGGCAAGGAGAAGATGCATTTCACACCGGCATCAATTGTGCTTATCACACTGGGCTTTACAACATCTACAACCTTCATGCTGTGGATGAACTGCAACCAAGAGCTTGGAAAGCTCTACGGACTTGCTGAGCCAAGCCAGATACAGTCCTATTATTCAGCAGGCATCGTAGTTGCACTCTTTGTAAGTGCTTCACTGCTTAAGAAGGGCATTAAGCCGGTAAAGATACTTATAGGCTACCCGAGTGTGGCACTTATCACACTGATAGTTCTCTATTTTGTACGCACACCGTGGATGTGTCTTGCAGGAGGCTTCCTGCTCGGCTTCTTCGCAGCCGGCGGAGTGCTGCAGCTTGTAACAGCCGTAGCCAACGAAATGTTCCCGAAGCACAGAGGCGTTATCACATCAATAGTCATGATTGCATCGAGTGTTGCCAACTATCTGGTAATCAGTGTGGCAGGCGTGCTTACAAGAGTAGGCGGAACAGACGGACCGAGATATGTAGTGCTCTTCAATATCGCAGTAACCTTTATAGGAGTACTGCTTGCAGTATATCTGAGCCGCTGTCTCAGTAAAGGAGTTCAGGAGTGAAAAACATGGACAGAACTATTTTTCTGATCGGCTTCATGGGAGCAGGAAAATCCTCAGCAGCTCAGGCACTGAGCGAGCGTACAGGCTTTCCGGTAATTGAGATGGATGCAGAGATTGCTGAGCAGGAGGGCATGAGCATTCCGGAAATATTCGAAAAGAAGGGTGAGCCTTATTTCCGGGGACTTGAGACAAAGCTGCTGGAATCATTTACCGCAGCAGCTCCCTCTATAGTATCCTGCGGAGGCGGAGCTGCGATGAGAGAGGAAAATGTTGCGGCAATGCACAGAGGCGGTGTAACGGTGCTGCTTGAGGCAAGCCCGGAGGCCATACTTGAGAGAGTTAAGGATAATGACGACCGGCCGCTGCTTAAGGGCAGGAAAAATGTGTCAGATATCAGGGCTCTGATGGATCAGAGATATCCTAAGTATCTTGCTGCTGCAGATATAAGGATAGATACCTCAGAGCTTACGATTTCAGAGGTATGTGACGAGATAATCAGGAAAATTGAAGCACAGCAGAATATTAAGTAAGGAAATGACCAGAATAATCAGGAGGAAATAAAAATGTCTAAGAAATATCCTATAACAATAAGCTCATGGACACTTGGAGATCAGTGTAAGTTTGAAGAGAGAGTAAAGGCTGCAAAGGAAGCAGGCTTTGAGGGCATAGGCCTTCGTGCAGAGACCTATGTTGATGCCCTTGCAGAGGGACTTCATGATGAGGATATTCTTGATATCCTCAGAAAATACGGCATGAAGGTTACTGAGGTTGAGTACATAGTACAGTGGGCTGAGGACAAGCGCTCCTATGAGCAGAAGTATAAGGAGCAGATCTGCTTCCATATGTGCGAGCTCTTTGGCGTAGACAGCATTAACTGCGGACTTATGGAAAATTATTCCGTTGAGCATACGGCTCAGAAGCTTAAGGAGCTCTGCCATCGTGCAGGCAGGCTTACCATCGGTGTAGAGCCGATGCCGTACAGCGGTATTCCGGATATTAAGAAGGGCTGGGCAGTTGTAAAGGCAGCTGACTGCGAGAATGCAAAGCTGCTGCTGGATTCCTGGCACTGGATCAGAGCAAACCAGGGCTATGACGAGAGCTATCTTGCAGATATTCCGGTTGAAAAGCTTGTATCTGTTCAGATCAACGATGTTCAGGCACATCCGTATGCAAAGAGCATACTCCGTGATGAATCAATGCATGACAGAGTTGTTCCGGGCAAGGGCTACGGAGATACAGAGGGCTTTGTAAGAATGATCAAGGCAAAGGGCATTGAGCCGCAGGTTATGGGTGTTGAGGTAATCAGCGACGAGCTGCTTACGCACGGAGTAGCCGAGGCAGCAAAGCTTGTATATGCAGCAACCGAGGAGGTCCTCAAAAAGGCATGGCCTGAGGTGCTTGAGAAATAAGCTGAGGCTGCAGCGGAGAGTTACAGGAATAAAAAACTGATTAAATCAGTATTACATTAAAAAAGCCGCCGGCGAATATATCTGCGGAGAACAGACGGAAAATGCCGCCGGGCCGGGATATTCAGAGCCTGGAATAAGCAAAGCTCAGAACAGGCAAAGACGGCGGCAGCAGGACTATACATTTATATATAAAAAAAGGAGCAATCATGGGAAACAGAATCACAGGACATACAAAGTTATTTTGCCTTATCGGATCACCGGTAGATCATTCCGGATCACCGGCTATGCATAATTACAGCTTCGAAAGAACAGATACTGATGCAGCTTATCTTGCCTTCGATATTCCGCTTGAGAACATTGAGGAGGGAATCAAGGCTCTCAGGCTGCTCAAGGTCGGAGGCTTTAACGTAACCATGCCTGATAAGACAGCTGTTACAAAGTATCTTGACGATATCTCACCGGCAGCAAAGCTTATAGGTGCATGCAATAC
>CAVALT010000002.1:0-27271 GCA_963589455.1 Clostridiales bacterium | reverse complement strand
CTTCTTCTGCAGCGGATAATCCGGCGTGGAGCTGCCCTCAATCAGCACCTCCTCTGCCTGTATCTCAAAGGGCTGCTTTGCCTCAGGAGTTGCTACAAGCTTGCCGTGAACTATGATTGAGGAGCCTACATTAAGCTTTGAAATCTCGGCAAAGTTAGACATCGTGTCATGATATACGATCTGCAGAGTATTGAAGCAGCTGCCGTCATTAAGCACTATAAAGCCAAAGGTCTTGGAGTCTCTGACCGAGCGGATCCATCCGCCTACAGCTACCTCCTTATCAATGTAGCTCTCGCTGTTCTTAAACAATTCACTGACTGTAGTTAATTTTTCCATTATCTGTATGCCTCTCAATTCTTGTCTTTTTCTTCATCAAGCCTGGTTACAGCATCGCTTATCGATGCGGACTCCCCGCTGCTTATCAGCTCTGTAAGTCTGACTATCTTCTCATGATTCATATTTTTGCTGCCCAGATACTGAACAAACTCAGTATTAAGTCTGTTCTCTGTCTCCGACACGCGCTGTCTTACAGCGTCAAGCTCCTGCTTTGCCTTAAGAAAGGCCTCTTCCGCAGACTTAAGCTTCCCTGCATAGGTATTATCTATCTCAGCTGCAAGCTGCTGCCCCGTCACCGTATCAAAGCTGTATAAGGCCGATGTCTTCTGTGCAGTAAGCTCTGACTGCTCTGCCTTAAGCTTTGCAAGCTCTGCATCAAATTCTGACAGATCATATGCAGCATCGCTTTTATCTCTGCGGATAGTGCGGGTAACTCGCTTTACACCCTTCTTGTTCCGTCTGATGTCAGCAATCATAGCCCTGCAGTTCTTAAGCTGCTCATGATATCTGCCTTTGGTTCTGCTCCCGATAAATGCATACAGCACCAGAAGGAGTGCCACTGCTGCAAGAACTATAATAAATACCGGAATGCTCTGGTACATAAAGGCCCCTATCAGTGCTGCAAGCATGGCTGCGGCGATTATAATGAGCCTTATCCAGTCTCCTGCAGAGGACGGGTAATACAGGCTGTAGAAAAGTCCTGTTCTGCATACTCCCGGCAGCTTGTTCTGTGTGCAGTAATCCGACAGACTGTTCCTTGAGTTTCTTATCTCGCCCTTCAGTCCGGCTGTCTGATCTGCAACTCTGCTGTTGACGCCCTTTTCCCTGGCCTTGCTGCGTTTTGTCTCAGTCTTATCAAGCTCTGCTGCCTTGGCCTTTATCTTCTTATTAAATTCAGACTCAACATCGGCTCTGCGTGCCTTTACGGTGCGTTCCTTCTCGCGGGCCAGATTATCCCGCAGAGTATTAAGCGCATTCTCAAGACTCTGCGCCTGCTCTGCTGCCTGCTCAGCCTCTGTTCGGTCTGCGCTCAGGCTGTCTGTAAGCTGCAGTGCTTCCTTTAGAAATTCCTGAGGATTGTTTATATCAGCCATAATATCCCCCTTCATTTGTAATGCCGGATTCGGATTCATTAAGGAAATGCTGCTTAAAGCATTTTCCATGCCGGATTTGCGCTGCGAAGCAGGAAATGCGAATCACTCCGGTATCAGCTGACTGCGCCGATCCTGTAGTCTGCTTAAAGTGCTCCGCCTATCTTGGCTGCTATCTCAGCCTGCTCTGCCGACTCTGATTCAAGCTGCGGCCATGTGACGATCTTCTCGCCGCCGTTATATCTCGGAATAACATGAACATGAAGGTGATGCACTGTCTGTCCGGCTGCTTCTCCGTTATTCTGTACAACATTTATGCCGTCACAGCCAAGTGCCTTCTTCTCTGCAGCTCCTATGCGCTTTGCAAGCTTAAAGGCCTCCTCGATAACAGCATCATCTGCCTCAAGCAGATCATTGTAGTGCTCCTTCGGGATGATAAGCGTATGTCCCTTTACTGCCGGACTTAGATCAAGTATGGCTCTGAAATGCTCATCCTCATATACAGTATCTGACGGAATCTCACCGTTTGCTATCTTACAGAAAATGCAGTCGTCCTTTTTCATGAATGTGCTCCTTTGCATTTATATGATTATGCTGGACCCAAATGCATAAGCTATTGACTCCGGTATCATTTATAACGCCATTTTTACGAGCTACATTATAGCATGATACCAGGGGCAAAAGGTACATATTTTATAACTATTCAGCACCCGATTCAGCACCCATCTCGAATTTGTGCCGCAAATCCTCGATATGTCTGGCCGGAGGCCCTTTGTATCCTGACCGACTTTAGTATTTGTAAGACTAAATCCTGCTGTTTAACACCACCGAAAAAAGCTGTAAATATGTTATACTGATTTGTGATTGTCGGTTAGGGGCAAAAGCCTTTGACCCATTCATAAATCGTACATTTTTCTGTCGGAGGGGATATATGAATTCAAAAAAAGGTATTCTGGACAGCTTTTTCGGTATTAGCGAGAACGGTTCCAGCATGCGTACCGAGATACTTGCCGGTATCACAACCTTTATTACCGTTGCGTACATACTGATACTGAATCCTCAGGTTCTGTCGGATCCTTTCTCCATAATGGGGCAGGCCGAGTATGCCGAGCGCATTTCCAACGGCGTTTTTATCGGCACCTGCATCGGTGCATTTATAGGAACCTTTCTCTGTGCCGTATATGCCAGAGTTCCGCTTATGCAGGCTCCCGGCATGGGTCTTAACGCCTTTTTTGCCTATACTGTCGTGCTGAGCATGGGGTACAGCTACAATGACGCACTGTTCATTGTATTTCTGTCCGGCCTGCTCTTTATCTTTATTACCATCTGCGGTCTCAGGACGGCTATAATCAACTCCATTCCTGCAGCGGTAAAGCATGCCATTTCTCCGGGCATCGGGCTGTTCATTACTATAATAGGACTTAAGAATTCCGGAATCGTCGTGTCAAATTCATCTACGCTTGTAAGTATGATTGACTTCTCAGGATGGATGAATCTGGATATGGCAGCATACTTTAACGGAAGTCTTGCCGCTTCCGACCCCGAGGCTGCCGCACTTGCCGGAAGCATCATGAGTGCCGTTACAGCTCTCATAGGCTTTGCTGTGATAAGTGTGCTTTACATCCGAAAGCTCAAAGGCAGCGTGCTTATCGGTATCATTGCTTCTACCATAATCGGCATTCCTCTCGGAGTTACGCACCTGTCGAATTTTGATCTCAATATTGCCTCAAAGTTTAAGGACTTTGCAGAGGTTTCCCTGTTTAAGATAGGCTGGTCAGGCTTTTTTGACGGCAGACCCGCTGCCGAAGCTGTATTTACCATCATCATGTTGGTTATCAGCTTTTCCCTGGTAAACATGTTTGATTCAATGGGTACGCTGATGGGTGCCGCAAGACAATCCGGTCTTATAGATAAAAACGGAGAGATCATCCGCATGCACGAGGCTATGCTCTCAGATGCCATATCAACTGCAACGGGTGCACTCGTAGGCACCTCCACAGTTACAACCATGGTAGAGTCCAGCGCCGGCATAGCTGAGGGCGGCAGGACAGGCATGACCAGTCTTGTAACCTCGCTGCTTTTCATTGCCGCCATAATACTGGCGCCTGTAGTCAGCATAGTTCCCTCAGCAGCCACAGCTCCGGCTCTGATATTTGTCGGCGTACTGATGCTGAGCAATATAAAGGATGTGGATTTCAGTGATATGACCGATGCCGTCCCGTCCTTCTGTACCATAATATTTATGCCATTTACTTATTCCATAGCAAACGGCATAGCCATGGGACTTATATCCTTCTGCATCATAAAGCTCTGCTCCGGCAAAGCACGCGAGATAAAGCCTCTTGCTGTCATAATAGCTCTGGTCTTCATCTGCAGGTATGCATTTATGACGCAGTAAAGCAAGCCGAGCCTGCAGTATAAACTCTTTAAGTATAAACAGAAAATGGGCTGACCGTTTTGATACGGCAGCCCATTTTCCTGCTCTTTTGATTTTAATGATGTCCAGGTCAAAAGCTGTAAATGCCCTGTTGCAAGCCTGCCTGCAGGCGGACTTTTGACTTTTTAGTATAGGACCCGCAAAGCACTAATAAAGAAGTCCTTAAGAAGCCATAAATCTGCATAATCGGCTGTTCAGCCTTATGCTTATGCTTCGTTTTCATCAATCTTGTCAAGGCGCTTCTTGATATTATCTCTGGCGTTGATGATATGCTGCACCGTACGTGAGCGTGCCAGCTCCGGCTCATGGAGCTTAAGTGCATCCAGTATGGCCAGATGCTCCTCATAGGACTGCTCTGCACGGCTCTTGTCGCTGACTGAGGCCTTGCGGAATTTAAGTATCTTCTTGTGAATGTTGCTCAAAGTATCATGAAATACAACGCTGCCTGAGGCCTGATACAGAAGCTCGTGGAAGCTTGAATCCATATCTCTGATATTATTGCTCTTCGCGGAGGTATCACCATCCTTATCAGTATAGAACTTTTGCAGATCAATAACCTCCTGCATCTCTGCAAGCTGCTCCTCGGTTACATTTTTAGCAGCACGTGCTGCAGCCTGTCCCTCGAGCTGTATGCGTATATCATACATGTCAAGCATATCCTCGGCACTTATGCCCACCACCACTATGCCTCTGCTGCTTTCATCAAGTATATGATCCTGCTCAAGGCGTCTTACAGCCTCCCTCACCGGTGTTCTGCTTACGCCGAGCTCATCCGAGAGCTTAGCTTCGCTCAGGATCTCGCCCTTTTTGTATTTTCCTGATAATATCTCATTCTGAAGCTGTTCAAATATCTGATCGGCTATCGATATTGTTCTATGATCTCTCATGAATTCTTCCTCTTATACTTGCCGTTTGAAAACTCCTCTATCTTGCCCTCAAGCTCCTCTGTGGAGAGCATCGCCGTTCTTCCGCTCTCATATTCTGCATCAACCCATTCCTTAAGCTTCATGACAACCGGATCATGCTTATCCACCATTGCATCGCCTCGAAGCACATAATTCTGGTTCATCCAGTAGGCTATGCCTGCGAGTCCCGAGTTCTTGTTTATTGCAACCATAGCCGGGCGCTTAAGTATCTTCTCTGTATCAAAGATATTGTAGATTTCTTCATCCTTAAGCAGTCCGTCAGCATGTATTCCGGCTCTTGTAACATTAAAGTTTCTTCCGACAAACGGTGTCATCGGCGGAATCTTATAGCCGATCTCATTTTTATAATACTCTGCTATATCAGTTATAACAGTTGGATCCATGCCGTCAAAGGAGCCTCGAAGTGAAGCATACTCAAATACCATAGCCTCAAGCGGTACATTACCGGTACGCTCGCCTATGCCGAGCAGTGTGCAGTTTACTCCGCTTGCTCCGAAGAGCCATGCCGTAGCAGCATTTGAAACAGCCTTATAAAAATCATTGTGTCCGTGCCACTCAAGCATATCGCTTGATACTCCGGAATAATGCTGCAGACCGTAGATAATGCCCGGAACACTTCGCGGAAGTGAGACCTCACTGTAGGGCACTCCATAGCCCATGGTATCACAGGCACGTATACGAACCGGAATGTGTGCATCCTCTGAGAGCTTCATCAGCTCATTGACAAACGGCACTACAAAGCCGTAGAAATCAGCTCTCGTTATATCCTCAAGATGACAGCGCGGCATTACTCCGGCATCAAAGGCATCACGCACAGTGGCAAGGTACATCTCCATTGCCTCCTTACGCGTCATCTTAAGCTTCTTGAATATATGATAGTCACTGCAGGATACAAGTATGCCGGTCTCTCTTATGCCAAGATCCTTGACCAGCTTAAAATCCTCTCTTGTAGCTCTTATCCAGGTGGTTATCTCCGGAAATCTGAGTCCAAGATCCTGGCATCTTGCCACAGCCTCTCTGTCACGGTCACTGTATACAAAGAACTCTGACATGCGGATGAGGCCGTATGGTCCTCCGAGCTTGCTCATAAGCTTAAAGAGATCAACAATCTGATCGACCGTGTACGGATTTATCGACTGCTGTCCGTCTCTGAAGGTCGTATCGGTTATCCATATATTTTCCGGCATGGACATAGGCACTCGTGTATGGTTGAAGCCTATCTTGGGAACCTCCTCGTAATTGTAGACATCACGAAAGAGATTGGGATCTCTTACATCCTGAAGCTGATATTTGTAAGCATTTTCCTCCAACAGATTGGTCTTAGATGATAATTCAAGCATACTCGCAACCTCCGATACAACAAAACGGTGCAACATATCTGTGTTATTGTGGATTTTTGCATAATTGTATACCATTATACCAATATGCGCAAGCACTATTATATAGATAATACTTTTTTTTCAATGCAAAAAACCGCCCGGCAGACCTAAGCCTGTCGGGCGGTTCGATTTTAGTTTGTTAAACTGTCGGTACAGCTATTATACCTGTGCTCCGTTAGCGAGTGCAAGGTAGATATCTGTACGATCCTGTGCATCAGCCTGAGCCTTAGCATAGAGAGCTTCAGCTGTGTCAGGGAACTTACGCTGCAGTGAGGTGTAACGTACTTCCTTCATAAGGAAATCTCTGAACTTGCTGAGATCAGGAGCCTTAGAATCAAGGATGAACGGATTCTTGCCCTGTGCCTTAAGCTCCGGGTTGAATCTGTATGCGTGCCAGTATCCGCACTCAACAGCTTCCTTGATACGGTTCTGAGTATTGCTCATGCCGCCCTTGATGCCGTGGTTGATACAAGGAGCATATGCGATGATTACAGACGGTCCGTCGTAAGCCTCAGCCTCCTTGATTGCATTAAGTACCTGCTGCGGATCATAGCCCATAGCAACCTGTGCTACATATACATATCCATAGGACATGCACATACGTCCAAGATCCTTCTTCTTTGTCTTCTTACCTGAAGCTGCGAACTGAGCAACTGCTGCAGTCTGAGTAGCCTTGGAAGCCTGTCCGCCTGTGTTGGAGTAAACCTCGGTATCTACGCAGAGGATGTTTACGTTCTCACCTGAAGCGATTACGTGATCAAGTCCTGAGTATCCGATATCATAAGCCCATCCATCACCGCCGACAATCCACTGTGATGTCTTGTAGAGATAATCCTTACGCTCTAAGAGTGCGTTAACCTGATCATCCTTTGCTGTAGCCTCAAGAGCTGCAATAAGACGGTCTGTACGCTGACGTGTTCCATTGCCGTCTGTCCAGTGCTCAAGGCACTCCTCGATAGCTGACTTAAGCTCAGCATCTGAGGTCTTGCCTGCAAGATCTGCAAGGCTTGTTCTAAGGAACTTACGTACTGCAGCAGTACCAAGGTACATACCATAGCCGTACTCTGCTGTATCCTCGAACAGACCTGAAGCCCATGCTACACCGCGGCCCTTGTCGTTTGTGCAGAACGGAATCTCCGGTGAACCGCCCCAGATATGGGTACAACCAGCTGAGTTTGCGATTCTCATGTGATCTCCGAAGAGCTGTGTGATCATCTTGAGGTAAGGTGTCTCGCCGCAGCCTGCGCAAGCGCCTGAGAACTCGAAGTAAGGTCTGAGGAACTGGCTCTCCTTAACTGTCTTAGGATCAGTGATCTCCTTATCCTTAACGTTCTTAACTGTGTAATCCCAGTTGATATCGTTCTGCTCCTGGATATCCTGAAGCTTAACCATTGAAAGTGCCTTAGTCGGGCAAGCCTTTAAGCAGACTCCGCAGCCTGTGCAGTCCATACCTGAGATAGACAGATGATACTGCATGCCTGCATGTCCGTTAGCCGGCTTAAGAACATATCCTTCAGGTGCCTTGGCAGCCTCTGCCTCATCAAGAAGAGTAGGTCTGATAACTGCATGTGAGCATACTGCTGAGCAGCGGTTACACTCTACGCACTTTGAAGCATCCCATGTAGGAACCTCGATTGCGATACCGCGCTTCTCGTACTTTGTATAGTTCTGCTCCCAGCTTCCGTCCTCATGTCCAAGGAAGCCGCTGACAGGAACATCGTTACCCTGCTGACGAGCCATCTTGAAGAGAACCTTCTTGAAGAACTCAGGTGCATCTGACTCCGGAGCCGGCTCATCCTGAGCATCAGCCCAAGAAGCAGGATAGTCAACCTTGTGAACCTTGGCAATACCTGCATCAACTGCTGCATAGTTCATATCAAGGACATCCTGTCCCTTTGCACCGTAGGTCTTCTCGATCTGATATCTGAGTGCCTTAACAGCTGTATCGATCGGGATGATATTGGTGATCTTGAAGAAGCCTGCCTGCATGACCATGTTGATACGTGATCCGAGGCCTAACTCCTTACCGATATCAAATGCATCGATTGTATAGAATACAGCCTTCTTCTGTGCGATCTTTCTCTTAAGGTCAGCCGGAAGATACTTATCAAGCTCCTCATCACTCCAGATACAGTTAAGAAGGAAGCTTCCGCCCTCCTTAAGGTCATCTATAAGAGGATACTTGTGAACATATGCCTGGTTATGACAGGCAATGTAGTTAGCTGCCTTAATCTGGTATGAGCCCTTGATCTGGTTAGGACCAAATCTTAAGTGAGATATAGTAACACCGCCTGACTTCTTAGCGTCATATGCGAAGTAAGCCTGTACGTTGTAGTCAGTATTGTCTCCGATGATCTTAACTGCCTGCTTGTTGGCACCTACAGTACCATCTGAGCCAAGACCCCAGAACTTACATGAGTAGTTTCCTTCAGGTGTTGAGTCAAACTCAGGAGCTGCCGGAAGTGACAGATGAGTAACATCATCAACGATGGAAACAGTGAAGTTGTTCTTTGACTCAGCTGCCTCAAGGTTAAGATATACAGCCATAGCGTCATTAGGAGTGAAGTCCTTTGAACCAAGGCCGTAACGTCCGCCTACAACCGGAATCTGAGCAAACTCAGTACCGATAAGAGCATTACGAACATCAAGGTACAGCGGCTCGCCCGGAGCACCCGGCTCCTTTGTACGGTCAAGAACAGCAATCTTCTTAACTGTCTTAGGAAGCTTCTCTACTAACTTCTCATTGATGAACGGTCTGTACAGATGTACCTCGAGTACGCCGTACTTCTTGCCCTTTGCATTCCAGTAATCAATAGTCTCTCTGATAACGCCTGCAGATGAGCCCATGGTTATGATAACGTAGTCTGCATCCTCAGCTCCGTAGTAGTTGAACAGCTGATAGTCTGTACCTGCAAGCTCATTGACCTTGCCCATGTACTCCTCAACGATAGCCGGAACATCATCATAGAATCTGTTTACAGACTCACGGTTCTGAAAGAATACCTCCGGACCCTCAGCCGATCCTCTTGACTTCGGATGATCTGAATTAAGAGCATTGTCTCTGAATCTTCTGATTGCATCATAATCAGGAAGAGTCTTCATTGTCTCGTCATCGAATACCTCGATCTTCTGGTACTCATGGCTGGTACGGAAACCATCGAAGAAATGAAGTACCGGAAGGTGTGACTTGATAGCTGTAAGGTGAGATATCGTTGACATGTGATATGCCTGCTGTACTGAGCTTCCTGCAATCATGATGAAGCCTGTAGCACGGCAGTTCATAACGTCCTGATGATCACCGTAGATAGAAAGAGCATTTGATGCAAGAGCACGTGCTGAAACGTGGAATACGCCCGGAAGCTGCTCACCTGCAATCTTGTGCATGTTCGGGAGCATAAGCATAAGTCCCTGTGAAGCTGTGTAGGTTGATCCTAAAGCACCACCCTGAAGAGCTCCGTGAAGTGCACCTGCTGCACCTCCCTCGTGCTGCATCTCTCTTACTTCAACTGTCTCGCCGAAGATGTTCTTCTTTCCGTTTGCGCTCCACTCATCAAGAGCCTCAGCCATACCTGATGAAGGAGTGATCGGATAGATTGTAGCTACCTCTGTAAAAGCATATGAAGCTAATGCAGCGGCAGTGTTTCCATCAACGGTGACTTTTTTAAAGTTACTGTTCATACATCTACCTCCGTTATTGTTATTCATCTGAAGAGCCTTATATGCTGCTCCGGATGAATCCAATGTGTTTATAACGCTTATGTATCGGGGCATAGCTTTCCCTCCGATACAATCATTTGAAAGTATACACGATTTTAAATGTTTTTGATAGGAAAATTATGTGACTTTACTGAAAATTGTTAAAAAATATACAATCAATTTATAAGCTTTGGAATTATTAACAATAATGATGTTGAAAACTTGGTTAAATTGTTTACATAATTGCCCTTCAACGGACTTTTCAACAGCCCTGTGCGATATAAAGTCCGGAATTGCTCTTAATATTTGTATATTGTTGTATTTAAGAAACCTGGACCAGAGGTTCTTGACCTCAGCATCATTTTAGGAAACGCTGATTAAAGCGTTTACCACGCCGAATCCGCGCTGCGAAGCAGCTAATCCTAAAGCAAATCAATGCAATCCGCCAGAGACTTTTTAAGGAAATGCTGATTAAATCGGCATTTCCTTAAAAAGCTTACTTGACACACTATCGTTTGTCTAATATAATTTAATAGCTGTTTACAGTATGCCTCAATAGCTCAGTTGGTTAGAGCATCTGACTGTTAATCAGGGGGTCCCAGGTTCAAGTCCCGGTTGGGGCGGCATACGGCGCCATGGTCAAGAGGTTAAGACACCACCCTTTCACGGTGGTATCACGGGTTCAATTCCCGTTGGCGTCATACTTCATTTAAAGTCGGCTTATAGGTCGGCTTTTTTTTAACGCATTAATCAGCTTTCATTAAGGAAACGCTGATTAATGCGTTTCCCACGCCGGATTTATGCTGCGAAGCAGCTATTTTCCTTGTAAATCCGTGCGATCCGCCGATCCGCCGGAGGCTGTTAAGGAAATGCTGATTAAATCAGCATTTCCTTAAAAAAACGCCGAACACAGATTCCTGTTCTTACAGTTCTCTGTGTCCGACGCCATATGTCCTTTATTTGCCTTACCTGCTCTGTGGCTCAGGCAGCATGCACAGGCTCGCTGCCTTCGTCAATATTCGGATACATTTTCCGGACCTTAAGATAGTACAGATAGAGTACAGGTATCGCAAGGATCCAGGAAACGGGCCATGCCAGTATTACGAATTCGTATACCTTTACCAGAGGGAAAAGTCCGTATATCCATATCATACGGAAGCCGCATACAAAGATAAGCGTTATTATCATAGGCGGCACCGACTTGCCGTAGCCCCTTATCGTATTGGAGATTATGCACATGGCCGCATCAAGGAAATCGGTCATAACCATTATGACAAGGCGGCGCGATGCTATGCTTACTACCGAGCTGTTGTTATTGTAGAGTCCGAGCAGCGGTACTCTGAATATTGTGAAGATTCCGCCTATAATAAGACTCATAACAGTAGATATAATGAGTATTGTTCTGAGCACCTTGCCGGCACGCTTAAATTTGCCTGCACCTACATGCTGGCTGGTAAATGTTGCTGCTCCTATGCCGTTTGCTGTCAGGAACGCAATCTGGAAGCCTTCTATGCTCTGTGAGGCTGAATTTCCGGCAACGTAAAGCGATCCAAAGCTGTTGACTGAGGACTGTATCATGATATTTGGTATTGAAAACAAACTGTTCTGTACAGCTACAGGTATGCCGAACTGCAGTATATCCCTGACATATTTGGGGTTCAGCTTCATTTTCTGAGGATGCAGCCTGATGCTTGATTCCTCTCTCATTAAGGTTATAATAATCAGGATTGCTGATATATAGCTTGATACCGCCGTGCCTATGGCAACTCCGGCTACTCCCATACGGAATACTATCACACTGATGACATTGATTATTACATTGACCACTCCTGCTGCCAGCAGATAATACATAGGTCTCTTCGTATCACCTATGCTGCGCAGAACCGCTGCTCCGAAGTTGTATACAACAGAAGCCGGCATAGCAATGCAGTAAATGCGCAGATACAGTGCTGCCATATCAATAATATCCTGCGGTGTTCCCGTAAGCACCAGCAGAGGATGTACTGTCAGCAGCCCGACAACAAGAAATAAAACACCGATTACAAATGACAGCCCCATTGACGTATGAACTATTGTTTCTGTCGATTTGTGATTGCCTGTCGCATAAAATCTTGCCGTAAGTATGTTAACTCCTGTAGCCAGGCCCGTATATATATTAAGATATAGGTTGACAAGTGCAGTAGTTGAGCCGACGGCAGCAAGCGCGGTCGCTCCGGCAAACTGTCCTACTACAATCACATCTGCTGCATTAAACAGAAGCTGCAGTATGTATCCGAGTGCCAGCGGAATTACAAACAATATGTATTTTTTAACAATAGGTCCGTTGAGTATGTCTATCTCATGTGTGCTTTTCTGCGCCATGTCATTCTCCCGAATATGTCCTGCCTTAAGGTCTGAAAATGATTAAATCAGCATTTTCTTAAATTCTGTGAATTTTCTGTTAATAAACGTATCGCAATTTTAAATCAAATGCCAGCTTATTTCAATAATTCTTTAACTGTCAGTCAGCCTCCGTCCACGCAAAACATTCAACATTTCCTTAATAACGTCCCGAGGCTCAGACTCATACTTACTGCAGTAATCAGAATGCCTCTGTTAGGTGCAAAAGAACCCCGAAGTCCAATTAACAGACTTCGGGGTCCTCTTTAACTATTGTTTATCTATCCTGCTCTAAGCTGATGATTTATCTGACTCGTACAAGCCTACGCTATTAGTCGAATCCGCCGGTCTTATCGAAGCCGATTTCAGCTGCAAGTCCGTTCGGATATGCTGCGTGTGTATCTGAAGGAAGCTTAGCCTCAACCTCAAGCACATCACCGTACTTCTTGATAAACTTCTTGTTGCCGTAGAACGCTCTTAAGTAGCATGCCTTAAGCTCGCCGATTGTCGGATATACAGGGTTTGCGCCTGTGCATGCATCGTGGAATGCCCACTCTGACATCTGGTCAACTGCTGCAAGGAATTTCTCCTCCCACTCCTCAGCTGCTACATCCGGATGAGCCTCGCAGAGCCAGTCAAGAATAGTCTCAGGAATATCAACATCCTTCTTAAGCTGCTCAGCTGCCTTGATCCAGTTCTCGAAGGTCTTCTCATCTGTGGTGCCCTTTACACCGATAAGCTCTCCGAGCTTGACATATCTCTCGAATGCCTGCGGATACTTGTACTGTGAGAAGGTACCCATGTGATACGGGTGCTTCTGTGCGTTGAAGCGGCATACATATGGGAACAGCAATGCATTAGCTGTACCATGCGGAATGTGGAACCAGCCGCCAAGCTTATGTGACAGTGAGTGGTTGATGCCAAGGAATGCATTAGCAAAGCCTATACCTGCAAGAGCTGATGCATCTGCCATCTTCTCACGTGCTACCGGATCCGGCTCAGCATCCTTGAATGCTGACTTATAAGCTCTCGGAAGGTAATCAAATACCATCTTTGTAGCCTTCTCGCAGAAGCCGTCAGTATACTCTGTTGCAAAGGTTGATACATATGCCTCTACAGCATGTGTAAGAACATCATAGCCTGAAGCCTGCGTAGCTCTCGGCGGAAGCTTCATCATGTTGTCAGCATCGATAATAGCCATCTCAGGCATCATCTCATAGCCAACCAGCGGCCACTTCATGCCGGTGTTGTTATCAGAGATGATTGTGAATGGAGTACACTCTGAACCTGTACCTGCTGTTGTCGGTATGCAGACAAGCTTAGCCTTCTTGCCCATCTGCGGGAAGAAACGGATTCTCTTACGGATATCAAGGAAGGTTGTAGCCATGTCGAGGAAGCCCTCATCCGGATTCTCGTACATGATCCACATGATCTTAGCTGTATCTATAGCAGATCCGCCGCCGATTGCGATAATAACATCCGGATTGAATGCATGCATCTGCGGAAGTCCCTTCATAGCATCCTGGATCTTAGGATCTACCTCGATGTCGTAGAACTCTGCTGTCTCAATACCCTGCTCCTTGAGCTGAGCAATAATCTTATCGCAGGCACCCATTCTGTAAAGGTTGCCGTCGGTTACGATAAATGCACGCTTGAAGTCATATACATCCTTCATCTCCCTGAGGGCTACAGGTGTGCAGCCTGTCTTGTGATATACCTTCTTAGGAAGCTGAAGCCAAAGCATGTTCTCCTTACGGTTCTGTATAACTCTGATATCGAGCAGCTGCTCGCACTGTGTATTACCCATATATGATGATCCTCCTGCAGATCCGGGTCCTAATGTAAGCGACGGTGCAACACCGAAGTTGTAGAGATCGCCGATGCCCGCAAAAGATGTCGGAATATTGATAATGATACGGCCTGCCTTCATGCGCTTGCCGAATTCCTCAATCTTATCCTCTCTGTTAGGATTGATATACATAGCTGCCGAATGTCCAGGTCCACCCTCAGCAACAAGCTTTGCGCAGATATCGAAGGCCTCCTCGAGGTTCTTTGCGTGGAACATGCCAAGCAGTGTTGTAAGCTTCTCATTAGCCCATGGGTTGTCATGAGATGTATCATCGGTCTCATAGATAAGAACCTTGGTGTCATAAGGAACCTCAAAGCCAGCCATCTGAGCAAGTCTCACTGCTGTCTGTCCTACTGCACCCGGCTTAACTCCGTGAGTTACAGGATTGAAGAATACCTCTGCAACTGCTGCTGCCTCCTCATCATTAAGGAAATAGCATCTTGCATCCTGGAGAAGAGCCTTAACCTCATCATATACATCATCAAGTACGGTGATATGCTGCTCAGCAGCACAAATCATGCCGTTATCAAAGGTCTTGGAGTGGATGATTGACTCAACTGCCATACGAAGATCTGCTGAAGAATCAATAACTACATTACAGTTTCCTGGTCCAACGCCGAGTGCCGGTGTTCCTGAGGAATATGCTGCCTTAACCATTCCTGCACCGCCGGTAGCAACGATAAGGTCTACGCTCTGCATAAGAACCGGTGAGATCTCAAGTGAAGGCTCTGAAATCCAGCTGATAACATTTTCAGGCATACCTGCTTCAATGGCTGCATTTCTGATAATTCTTGCTGCTGCGATTGAACATTTAACTGCATGCGGATGTGGGCTTAAGATAACTGCATTTCTTGTCTTAAGGCACATAAGCAGCTTGTAAATGGTTGTAGAGGTCGGGTTGGTCGTAGGTGTGATTGCTGCGATAACGCCCTTAGGTGTTGCAATCTTCTTTGTACCAAAGGCTGTATCCTCTTCAATAACGCCGCAGGTCTTCTTGTGTCTCATATAATTCCAGACATGCTCCGAAGCATACTGGTTCTTGGTTATCTTATCAACCAGAACGCCGTAGCCGGTCTCCTCACATGCCATCTTAGCAAGCGGAATACGCATCTTTGATACAGCCATAGCTGCCTTCTCGCAGATTGTATCAACCTGCTCCTGTGTAAATGTGGCATACTTAAGCTGATCTGCTCTGATGAGCGGTAAAGCTGCTTTTAGAGACTCAACAGAATTTATCATTAATTCATTTGCCATAGTAACTCCCCCTGAAAGAAAGTAATTATCCCTTCGTTATTCATCGTCCGAAGGTGGTTTTCTTGGTTTGTATGTTCAAAATATCAGAACACATTCAAAAAGTAAATAATAGTTATAAAAGTAACGTGATGAATATTTTTTTAACATAATTGACAATTTTTTCGCAATCTGTCCAGTCGTTTCTCGGCGTTTTATACAGCATTTGTACGAAGCTCCGGACAACGTCTGAGTAATTGTTATTTTTTTATCAATCTTGTTGCATATGTTATAGTTCTTTGTTAAAAGTTTGTCAATCTATACCTGTGTTTTTATATTAGTACATGATTATCATATTCAGGCCGGATATTGTGCCCTGATGCGCTCCTGCTCTGTGAACAGCTTGCCATGCGTTAGTACAGATTATTACCGTGACTGTATGTTCCTACCTGCAGTCCTGATGCAGACATCCGCAGCCTCCGTTGTCTTGCAGTCTTACACAAATCCTCAGGGAAATCTGTTGCATCTGAGCATACGTCCTGTGCGGGAAATACTTTAAGGAAACGCTGATTAAAGCGTTTCTTTAGCGTGCATCACATAAGAAAACGGCGGACCGCCCTTTCATCCGAGCAGATCCGCCGCAAATGCGAACAGAAAATTCTGATTGTATATTGTGAGCAGCAGCTCATTGTGCTGAATCTGATCAAGCACAAAGCTGCAGAACGGTACATTGGGAAAGCCTGATATGACAAGCATAAATAACCATATAAATATAAAGGCCTCCGCAAAGCCGGTAAGCATGCCGAGCAGCTCATCTATGCTGTTGATAAGGCTTATTCTCTTCAGTCCCCTTGCAAGTGCAGCAATTATTCTGAACAGCAGCCTCAGTACTATGAAGACTAACACGAATATTATCAGCTTTGCTGCTATTGTCTCCATAAAGCCGGCTGCATTTTCCGCAAGAGTATCAAGTCCAAGCAGATCATACAGCGGGCTTGACGGCTGCTTGCTGTCTATATGCATAAGTCCTCTGACAGTATTGAGACAGAACTCAGAGATTGCCTTATTCTGTTCAATATAGCTCATAAAGACCGGAAAGAACCTGATCTCCACTATCAGTGTTGCTATTACCGAGCCCAGTGACAGGATTCTGTCTATAAAGCCTCGCTGCTTTCCAAGCCAGACCATGATTATGATAAATGCAGCAAAGCATAAAAATACTATATTATCTTTTACAATGAGCTCCGCCTCGGGTATATACCGCGAGTGCAGGAGCCCACATATCTCACTAACCTTCTCCATCAATAAATGAAGTCTTCCTCTTTAAGTACAAGGAGTCCGTTCTTGTCATACTTCGACTTGAACATGCCTGAAAGGCGCTTGCCTATAGGCGGCTTCTCCGCTCTGTCGGCAGCCTCCTCTATAAGCTGCTCTGCCGTGGCCACGGTGAGCGGCACGTCATTCTCCTCCATGAGTTCTATACGCTCATAAAGAGCCAGCATGCTCTTGCCTGTGATGCTGCAGTCAATCGATGCTGCATACTGCGAACAGTACTGGGCAAACTCATCGATCTCCATCTGATGTTCCGGATTCTCCGGTGCAACCTCCCTTACATTGTTGAAGCGTTCTGCACCGGCCTTTCCGTTTGAACGCTTGACAGGTGTTCTCTCCTCAGGCTGCTGTTTTGACGCTGCATTCTTTTTTTTATTCTTCAGAGCCTCAGCATCCTCATCGTCATCATCATAAGGCCTGTCGTCATCATCGGGATAATCAGTATCATCGTACGGCTCTTCATCCTCCGAAGGCTGCGTCTGCCTTGAGCTTACTCCGTTTTTGACCTTAACCTCAGGCTCCTCGGAATAATCCTGCTCCCCGTCGTCTTCGACATCTGAAATATAATCGCATATGTCGAAGAATTCCGGTCTCAGCTCCTCAATATGATCAAGTCCCTCTGGTGTATCTATAAGCACCACAATAGTGCCTGTTTTATCCATGCAGATAAAGTTGTAGAGAACCTGTATGTTCTCTGCAGACAATGCTCCTGCATGCTCAATAACAAAGTCCTTTCCGCTTACCTTGGCTATAATCGCATCTGAAATACCGTTTTTGTTAAGCTTCTCGGCTGAGGTCTTGATTGAAGCATGTGCTATGCCCTTTTCCTCATGAATATTTTTAAGCTCATCAATGGCAATGCTGAGTCCGTCCGCATCGGTCAGAGCCTCGACTATCATGTGAAGTCCCTTGACCGGTGTTGCAGATTTAAGCTGCTGATGCGGCACCAGCGGACGCTGTGCCGGCCTTGGAGCAGGCTGCTCTGACGGCTGTGTCTGGGACGAAGCTGCTGCCTGCATGGCTCCCTGAGGCTTATCCTGCTGCACGAAGCTCTGAGCCTGGGTCGACTGCGGCTGCTGTATTGCCTGCTGTATCGGTGTCTGCGGCTGCGAAGTCTGTGCTGCCGCAGCAGCTGCCGGTACAGGCTGTCTCGCCTGCGTGCCCTGCAGTGCATTTCCGAATACCGATGAAGCTATATTGCCTGCTGCTTCGGCTGTTCCTCCCACGGCTCCTGTAACCCCGGATACCGATGCTGCCGTCGCTGTAAATGCTGCAGTCTGTGCTGCCGCATCAGCGGAAGCTGCAATACTCTGCGCCGATGCCGCTGTATTGCCTGCATTTGTATATACTGCTGCCGAAGGCGCAGACACCGGTGCCGGCGAAGGTGTCGGTGCCGGCGAAGGTGAATATGCCGATGCTGGTGTAGCTGCTGCATAAGCAGCCTGTGAAGTCTCTGTGCTCTGCTGTGCTGCTGTGCTAAACGGAGCCGCAGCTGATATCGGCTGTGCAGATGCTGCGGTTAAGTCGCTGTCCGCAGCCTTCTGTTCAGGGGTCTGGGTCTGCTGATACGGCTGCTCTGCCGGCTCGCTTACCGGTGCTTCTCCAACCACTGTCGGTTCTCCGTTTCTAAAGTCAAGCACCATCTGAACATCATCATTCTCAGCCTGCTGACTGAGCTCCTGCACCGTAGCAGTTCCGTTTACAACCTCAACTGCAGCTGCTGCCGGTCTGCCTTCACCCGATGCGCATTTTCTGACATATTCCTCAAAGGCTGCATCCTCGTCCGCAAATCTTTCTGCTGCAAGTGCATCACTCTTTCTGGCATCCAGCTCCTGGCTGCCGTTAAGAGCCTCTGTTTCGCTGTAATATCCGGCATTGTCTGTCTGCTGGGCATTATTTGCCCTGTAATCACGATCATCATATATGCCGGTTCCGGCAGACTCGATATTCGAAGCAGCATAGCCGTGCACTGAAGCAGCCGCATAATTAGTTTCCTCCGGCTGCGGCTCACTGTAAACCGTACCAGTGGTTGCATACTCTGAGCTGCTGCCGTATGTATTGCTCTGTGCTGAGTTTACAGCTTCGTAATTTGCTGCGGCAGACTCATATGCAGCGCCATCAGCGCTGGTGCCGAAGGCTTCGCTGCCTGAAGCTGCCGGCACTGATCTCGGATAGAGTATATTCATCTGCGCGTCGGTAAGCTCGGCATATCTTGACTTAAGCCTCAGCGCCTTCAGACCGTATTTAGATCCTCCGTAGAGGAGTGCAAGTCTGTCGCAGACTCTTACACAGTCCGCACTGCGGTTCGCATTTTCATATACTGTTGCAAGCTCATAGAGCCACTTCTCATCAGGATCAATCTCACAGTATCTCTCAAGCGGAAGCAGCTGTCTCTCATACGGAGCATGACGTGCCTTGAGTATCATATACTGAAGCGTATAGTTTCCGATATCGGTTGCGTCTACGGAGCGGAATTCATGATAATAATCCTCTGCCTCCTCAAGATCTCCCGTTCTGCATGAGAGCTCTGTCAGCTTGAACAGCAGGTGCTTTCCGACCGGTGCTCTTTCAAAGGCCAGTATAATCATATCCTTGGCCTCCTGCAGCATGTCATTCTTCTCATATACGGTTGCCGCAGTGGTAAGCAGATTGGTATTTCTGACTCTGTTCCAGTCGATGCTCTGCACGATCCTGAGCGCCGTTATATAATCCTCTTCATCGATAAGCTTCCTGAGCTGCTCGATTTTCAAATTAAATTCGTACTTATCCATTATCAACCTTCTCCTTCGGATTACATTTCCGTTCGTCCGCTTAGCGCCCTCTCAAGCGTAACCTCATCTATGTTTTCTATATCGCCGCCTACAGGAACACCTGTAGCGATCCTGGTAAGCCTTATCGGAAGACCCAGAGTTTTTATCAGCTTCACTATGTACATGGCCGTGCTTTCACCCTCGACAGATGAATTTGTTGCAATGATAATCTCGTCGACATTGGCTTCACCGTTTTCATCCTGCAGCCTGAGCAGCAGCTCCTTGAGCTTTATGTCATTAGGTCCTATGCCGAGCATAGGCGAGATTGCTCCGTGCAGCACATGATAAACACCGTCATATCTGCCGGTTTTCTCGTAGGCTGCCAGATCCCTTGAGTTTTCAACAACCATAATCTGTCTGTGATTGCGCTTTGTGCTTGCGCATATCGGACAGAGCTCTGCATCCGTAATTGTGCAGCAGCTTTTGCAGAAATGGACATTTTCTCTGGCGCTTACCATCGTATCAGCTATTGCCTTAACCTGCTCCTTAGGCATTGCGATTATATGAAATGCCAGTCTCTGTGCACTTTTCCTGCCTATGCCCGGCAGTGAAGATAGAGACTCTATCAGTCTGCTTATGCCTGAACCGTAATATTCCAAGCTTAGAAACCTCCGAAGCCGCCAAGTCCGCCGCCGAGCCTGCCCATAACAGCCTCATTAGCCTCTCCTACCTTAGCTGATGCATCATTAAAAGCAAGCATGATAAGCTCCTCGAGTGTTTCAACGTCCTCAGGATCACAGGCATCCGGATCTATCGTCACCTTTGTTACACTGTTTTTTCCTGTCATCTCAATGCTTACTGCTCCGCCGCCTGCTGTGCCTGTAAAGGTCTGCTCCTCCAGTGCCTTCTGCTGTTCCTCGAGCTGTCTCTGCATGCGCTGAGCCTGCTTAAGCATGTTGTTCATGTTTCCCGGCATGCCCATGCCGCCGAATCCGCCTCTTTTTGCCATAATATTCAATCCTCTATACTGATCGGGAAATTGATCCTTGCCAATTCCTCCTGTGTTGCCTTGGGCTGTTCCGTGCTGATTTCACCCGGTTTCGCCACTCTTGCCATAAAATTAACCTTTAGTCCGAGCTTCTCCATTGCAAGCTCTCTGAGCTTAACTACACCATTTTCCTCAGCATTTTTTGCCGCAAACCTGTAGTTCATCTGGTTTTTGAAAACAAGCACTATCGCATTGTTTTCTTCTTTTACCAGTATATCCCTGAACAGCGGCCGGTTCGATGCCGAAAGCCCGGACATCAGCACGCTCCAGTTCTGCATTATAGTGCTGTACAGAGCTCCGGGCTGAGGCTGAGGCTGAGGCTGGGCATGAGACTCTGCTCCACTGCCTCCGCTTAATGATGAAGCCGCAGCCGCGGCAAGCTCTGCCGTATTCCTCTGTTTAACCGTATCTTCAGTGCCAGAAGCCGCTGGCTTTGTCGCTGCTGTGCCGTTTCTACCGTCAGCCGCAGCTTTGCCGGACGGCAGTAGTCCTGCCTGAGCTTTTCCTGCGGCTTCTGATGCCGACTCATTCCGAGTCCCTTCGATGCTGTCCGAGCCTGAGGCAGATGCCTCTGTCAATGCGATGCTTATCCTTGCGCTTCCGGCTGCAGCTTCCGGAACATTGCCTCCGGCTGCTCTGTAATCCCGCTGTCCTCCTGCCGGGTGAGCTGCCTGCGCATTTCCCGCGGCATACATACCTGCTCCGGACGATGCTGCGATTCCAGCCATTGCCGCGATTCCGGACGATGACTGCGCTGATGCAGCTATCCGTCCGACACTGCCGTACAGACTTTCTGCTCCTGCCACTATGCCGGAACCGTATCCGGGCATGCCTGCTGTACACAGTCTGATAAGCTCAACCTCAAAGGCTGTTCGCTTCTGTGGTGTGAAGCGTGTCCTGTTGGAAAGCTCGGCAAGCGAGGATATTATCCTTATCAGGGTATCATTATCTGTCTTCTGTGCATCTCTTCCGGCGCGTTCAAAGCGTTCCTCCGAGAGCTCCAACAGCTCATTGCTGCCCATACTTTTAACAAGCAGCACATTGCGCAGATACATTATAAGATCATTGATAATCCGTCCTGTCTCACAGCCGTCATTTATCAGCCTTGCCGTAAGCTCCAGACAGCCCTCGACATCATGCCCCGCAATCCTGCCAAACAGCTCTGAATATATACTGTCATCCGCGGCTCCGAGTATGTCCAGTACGTTATCATAGGTAAGTATCTCACCATAATGATATGCCAGACACTGATCCAGTATGCTGAGTGAATCACGCATCGATCCGTCTGCTGCCTCTGCAACATAGGCCAGTGCCTTATCCTCTGCCTTGACTCCCTCACGCTCTGTTACTGCCTTCAGATGCTCTGCTATCCTTGCCTTGGAAATGCGCTTGAAATCATAGCGCTGGCATCTGCTCAGTATGGTTGCCGGAAGCTTCTGAGGATCTGTAGTCGCAAGTATGAATATAACATAGGCCGGCGGCTCCTCGAGCGTCTTGAGCAGGGCATTGAAGGCGCCTGTCGACAGCATATGCACCTCATCTATAATATATACCTTGAACCGGCCTGTAACAGGAGGATACTCAACCTGCTCCCTGATATCTCTTATGTTGTCGACACCGTTATTTGAGGCTGCATCTATCTCAAACACGTTCATGGCCCGGCCTTCATTGACCGCCCGGCATGCTTCACACTCATTGCACGGGCTTCCGCCATGCTCCTTTGAGTGCGGACAGTTTACAGCCCTTGCAAAGATCTTTGCCGCCGAGGTTTTGCCTGTTCCTCTTGTACCGCAAAAGAGATAGGCATGGCCTATCCTGTCTGACTTTATCTGATTTTTAAGCGTCGTGACAACAGCGTCCTGTCCTACAATTCCGTCAAAGTCAGATGGACGCCATTTCCTGTAGAGCGCCTGATATGCCATATTAATATCCCTTTTTTTACTATGACAATAATGCCTTCGTACGCTGAAAATGTCAATTTACATAAGTATTAAGACTTTATTTATGTATCTGTTTAGCACATTCCGCATATATACATAAATTGACTGCTTGTAGGCAATTTATGTATATATGCGGAATGCGGCCAAGACCCGAAGGGGCTCTGGCCAGCCTTATCGAGGATTTGCGCAGCAAATTCGAGATAGGTGCTAAACAATTAGTATCTCCAACTGCAAGCAGTCAATTTCACACATATATGAGGAATGTGCTAAACAGTTATTATATCACATTCTGCAGTACATCAGTATTCCTCCGTGAACCTTAGTATCTCTCTGCGAAGACTGTCATTCCTGTCCTTAAGCAGCAGAAGCTTATTATAATTATAATAGCTCTCGTTTCCGCATTCATTTATAAACTTAAGGCTGTAGTAGCCGGAGTTAAGCTCTGACAGAAAGAGCACCAGCTCCTGCCCCTGTCCGAAGGTCTGATTAAGCGCTCTGAACACATTGGTAAGATGCTCATCAGTGGTCTTAATGTGCTCCTGCCTTGCGGCCTCCTCTTTGGTAAATGCTTCTTTTACGCAGGCAAATGCCTCCTTCGGAGAAGCCATGGTCTTAAGCAATACGACGTAATCCTTAAGCTTTTTCTCAACTCTCAGGCTGTCTCCTTCAGCTTCACGGGTCAGCATGCCTGCCTTCTTAATGCTGGCTCTTTTTTCAGCCTCTTCAGAAATAATTCTTCCCATAAGCTCAGCCGGCGTGCCTGAGCCGTCACTGCCTGCTGCAGCATTTCCCGCAGCATCTGACACTGACGTCTTAAGCGCTGCTCCGAATTCCTTAAGCTTATCCAGCAGCAGCTCTCCGGCTGCCTGCTCATCTCTGTAGGCTCTGAACTCTGTATTGAGACTGTCCGTGAGAAGACTTATGAGCGACAGCTTTTCATCAAACGGAGCCGCCTTCAGCTTATCATCGATCCAGGCCTCTCCTGAGAGGATCTCCGGTATACGGTAAAGACCAGCATATTTTCTGTAGAGCTCATAGTAAAGTGCAAAGTCAGAGGCTATTTCCTCATCCTGAAGATACTGTGCGGCGAGCTGCTCGCCTGTCGGAAGTCCAAGCCTTTCATAGGTCTTAAGTGCATCGGAAAGATCCTCCCAGCCTCTTGCTGTTACGAAGCTCTTGCGGTCTGTTTCCGCATGTACGCTGTAGAAGCAGTCCTTGCGGATATCCAGATATGCCATTACAGCACCATGCAGCTTTGCCTTATAGCCATATTCCTTAAAGGCCTGGTAGTCAGCTTCTATATCAATTCGTCTCAGACGGTCCAGTGTAACTATGTCAAACTCTCTAACCGACTGATTGTACTCCGGCGGGTTGCCTGCTGTTACTATAATGAAGCCGTCCGGCACCTTATGCGTACCGAAGGTCTTGTACTGCAGAAACTGGAGCATCGTAGGCGCAAGCGTCTCGGATACACAGTTTATCTCATCGAGAAAAAGTATGCCCTCACGTATTCCCGAGCGCTCTATCTGCTCATATACAGATGCGATGATCTCACTCATCGTATATTCGGTAACTGCATAATCAACTCCGTCAAAGCTCCTGTGAACTATGCTCGGAAGTCCGATTGCCGACTGTCTGGTATGATGCGTAATCGTATAGGATACAAGATTAATCTTAAGCTCAGCTGCAATCTGCTCCATGATTGCCGTCTTGCCTATACCCGGAGGGCCCATAAGCAGCACCGGCCTCTGGTGCTCCTCAGCTATGCAGGGCATGCCGTTTTCGTCCTTTGCAAGGTAAGCCCTTACTATATTTTTAACTTCCTCTTTAGCTTCCTTTATATTCATGTTTATTTTTCCTCTTACACATCAAGATACAGTTTATATGCCCAGTCAGGAAGCTTCTCCGGCTCCTCTGCCTCATCTCCGAAAAGCACTATTGCGGTATCCCAGGGCACTTTTTTTTCGGGAAATGCTCCGAAGCCGTCAGTAAAGTACATCATGCCTCTGAGATTTTTAAGCTTTCCGACTCTCTTAAGCTCCTCAATGCGCCTGAAGGCCGGCCTGAAATCCGTGCCGAAGCCGCCTCTCACCTTAAAGCCCTCTGCAAAGTGCTTAAGCTCATCCGGACTCTTCAGGAATATCTCCTCCTGCACTCTGTCATCACATTCCAGTATGAGTATGTCCGCTCTTCTGAAGAAGGATTCCTGCCTTGCAAGTATGTCTGCTGTTTCGTTAAGAAAGCGCTGCACCAGCTTGTCCTGACAGGATGCACTTGTATCTATGGCAATTACCAGCGTCCTTATCTTGCGGGATTCGCGATATTCATTTTCCTCAACAAGAGGAATATTGCCGTAGAGCTCCATGCCGTACTGATAGAAGCCGTAGTCAAAGGAATCCGGATCTATCCTTGTTTCCTCATGGAGCGAAGCAAAGCGTTTCAGAAAATCCCTGTAGCTTCTTCTTCGCTTCTGTATGAATTTCAGCATCCTGAGCAGACTGCCGGTCTCATCCGAGGCTTCATGTCCCGAGGCCTCCATCTCAACCTTCATCCTGTCGGCCCGTTTCTTCCACTCTTCCTCAAGCTCCTTAGGAAGCCTGGCAACATTATGTGCCTTCGGAGGCTCCTTGCCGCCGTCCTTGCCATCGTCATTTTCCGGCGGCTTTGCATCCGGATCCTGCGGTGACTGTCCGGGAGGCTGATTCTGCGGATTGTTGCCGTCATCCTGCTTCTCATCCTCAAGTCTTGACCAGAAGCTGTGATCATCCTTGGTAAATTCAGACTTCAGCTTCATGTACTCGTCATATTCCGGCGGCTTTTCCGAAAAATACTTATACAGCCTCTCTGCTGTCAGAACCTTCACCTCACTGTTCAGCCTGTCATACCAGCTGCTCCTGAAGTCAGAATGTGTGGTCTCTACAGCCTTATACTCCATGCCGTCGATCAGTGCTTCCACTGTTATGTCCGCACAGAGATCATACAGATCCCGGTCCTCATAAAGCTCATAACCGAACATATGCCGGAAAATGCAGTGCAGCAGCATGTGTACATAAAGGCGGTTCAGCATAACAGGCTTTGCCAGATAAAGCTGCATCAGAAATTCAGGATTAAAGCGTATATATATCGCATCAGTGCCAACTGTTCTTGTCGTAAGGTCTATGGTATAGCCGAGACTGTCCAGCGCACCTCCCATAAATCTCATAGACAGAAATAATTCAGTCCTTGAGGCATTCAGTATTTTATTGCCAAGCTGTTCCAGCTGCTGTTTATAGCTCATGTCATTATCCCCGGCCTGTACTTAACCTTCTTAGGATGTGCCTTTCTGAGTGCTCTGAAAAAATCCTTAAGCATGCTGCTGCATTCCTCTCCCAGCACACCCGTCTCCGTATCCACCCGGTGATTAAGCTGCTCCATATGAAACATGTCCATAACAGAGCCTGCACATCCAGCCTTGGGATTCATTGAACCGATATATACCTTTGGGATCCGTGCCTGCACTATGGCTCCCGCACACATAGGACAGGGCTCCAGTGTGACATACAGCTCACATTCCTCAAGCCTCCAGTCTCCCGTTTTGCGGCAGGCCTTTCTGATGGCGATAATCTCAGCATGTGAGAGTACACTTCCATCCGTAACCCGCTTATTATAGCCGCGTGCAATTATCTGTCCCCCGCGCACTATAACACAGCCTATCGGGACTTCATTCAATGCCTCTGCTTTGCGAGCCTCTCGTATGGCTGCTGTCATGAATTTTTCCTGCTCCGACTTGTATCTCATAATTGGCTATTTTAACACATCTATGCCTTGCAGCACCATTACGATGTGTTATTATTAGGAAAATGCGGTCTGCTGACTTAAGGAAACGCTGATTAAAGTGTTTCCTTCGCCGGATTTGCGCTGCGAAGCAGCAATTTCGCCTGCAAATCCGTGCGATCCAGCGGAGCTTTTAAGGAAATGCCGATTTAATCAGCATTTCCTTAAAAATATACATTATCATGTGCTACGGAGACAATATGTCATATACATACAGGGAAATCGAGATAAGAAACCGAAAGGGTATTGAAATAACCGGCTACAGCGGCTCAGAAAAGAAGCTCTGCATACCTGCTGAGATAGACGGACTGCCTGTTATATCCATCGGCAAGGAGGCATTTACAGATGCAAACAGGGGGCTGTCCGAGATTACACTGCCTGACAGCGTCATTTCCATACGCGCCTTCGCCTTCTACTTCTGTCAGGATCTGCATAAGCTTACTCTGACTGACAGTGTGACTGACTATTATGACGGTGCCATCCGAACAAGCTCCGGCGTCAGCGAGATAGATGTAACGCTTGATATCAGTCATACTGAGCTGGTGCACAGGATCATTGAGGACAGCGATCGAAAAATGAGAGTGACCTTTCACTTTAAGGATGCCGAGCACAGCAGCCTCAGGCTTGTTTTTCCGGAATACAACAGCAACTCTATTGCTGACCCGAGAGCTCAGACCTTTCACATAAGGATCGAGGGCTCAGGCTTCAGCTACCGTGAATGCATCCGTCAGGACGGCCTGCGCATCAGAGAGTATGATTCACTCTTCAGAAAGGCTGTTGCAGATAATACAGACCTCTCGATAGACATCGCTGTTGCCAGGCTGCAGTTTCCGACCTGGCTCTCACAGACTGACGCCGATGCCTATAGAGCTCATCTTAAGCTCAACATACTCCGTACAGCTGATCTTGCCCTGCTTCCTGAAAATGAGGACTGGACGGACGTGCTCATAGCTGAAAGGCTGCTGGATGAAGCCGCTCTTGATTATATGCTGAGGGCTGCCGGAGAGCGAAGGCTCACTCTGATTGTAAGCCGTCTTATGGAATACAGACATTCCATGCTTCAGC
>CAVALT010000001.1:26848-30435 GCA_963589455.1 Clostridiales bacterium | reverse complement strand
TTAAGCACTATTGCATAAACAACCATCGCTGCTATGCAGGCAATGATTATTACCGCCATTACCACACCTACTGCAACATTTTCATTTCTGATAAACGTTGTATAGAGTGAGCCAAGATCATCAGGAAGTGATGAAAGAATGTTGAAAAGAAGGACAACGGATATTCCGTTTCCGACACCATGCTCAGTGATTCTCTCACCTATCCACATAAGGAGCGCGGAACCGGTTGTCATAGTGACGATACACACTATAATGCTTGCTATATTATAGTTGTAAAGAAGTCCGCTGGAGCCAAATCCTACAGCCATGGCTGTTGACTCGATAAGAGCAAGAAGCACGGTAACATATCTGGTGTATTCAGCTATTTTTTTGCGTCCGTCCTCGCCATCCTTCTGCATTTCCTCAAGCTTTGGAATAGCTACAGTAAGGAGCTGCATTATGATCGATGATGTAATATACGGTGTTATGCTTAATGCAAAGACAGAAAGATCGGTAAACGATCCTCCCGTCATTGTATTGAACCATCCAAATGCATCGGAGCCGCTTAATGAACTGAGCAAATCCGAGAAGTAGGAAGTATTGACTCCGGGAATCGGAAGAACAGATCCGAATCTGATGACTAAGAGCATCAGAAATGTAAAAATCAGCTTCTTCCTTACTTCCGCAACCTTCCATGCATTTTTCAGAAGCTTAAACATATCAGATTACCTCGCAGCTGCCGCCACAAGCCTCAATCTTCTGCTTAGCAGACTCTGAGAAAGCGTTAGCCTTAACTGTAAGCTTCTTGTTAAGCTCTCCTCTTCCTAATATCTTTACTCCGCCAAGAACATTCTTGATAACCTTGGTATCAAGAAGTGTCTGAACGTCAACTGTTGCGCCGTCATCAAATTTGTTGAGAGTGCTTACATTGATCTCTGCATACTCAACTCTGTTGATGTTGGTGAAGCCTCTCTTCGGGAGTCTTCTGTACAGAGGCATCTGACCACCCTCGAAGCCAGGTCTCGGAGCTCCTGAACGAGCCTTCTGACCCTTATGACCGTAGCCTGCGGTCTTGCCGTTTCCTGAACCGTGACCACGACCCTTTCTGAAGTTTGACTTATGCTTTGAACCCTCTGCAGGTCTTAAGTTTGATAATTCCATTTTTTACCTCCCTACATCAAAGCTCTTCAACCTTAACCATATGTGCTACCTGTCTGAGCATACCTCTAACGGCTGCATTATCAGGAAGCTCATTGGTTGAGTTGATCTTGCGAAGGCCTAATGCTGCTACTGTCTTTGCATTCTTCGGAACAGCAGCTATAGGAGACTTGATAAGAGTTACCTTTAATTTGTTAGCCATCTTAAAATCCTCCTATTAACCAAGTATCTCGCCTACGGTCTTGCCTCTGAGAGCCGCGAACTCCTCAGGAGTCTTCATTGAACGAAGTCCCTCAAGTGTTGCAAGTACGCAGTTAACCTTGTTGTTTGAGCCAAGTGCCTTTGTACGGATATTCTTAATGCCTGCAAGCTCAAGAACGTTACGAGCCGGGCCGCCGGCGATAACACCGGTACCTTCCGGAGCTCTCTTCAGAAGTACTGTTGCACTTCCGAATACGCCTGTGTAGTCATGCGGTACTGAATTATTCTTATCAAGGGTAACTGTAATAAGGTTCTTTGCAGCAGCCTCCTTACCCTTTCTGATAGCCTCCGGAACCTCAGCAGCCTTACCGATGCCGGCTCCAACGTGGCCGTTCATGTCTCCTACAACAACAAGAGCCTGGAAACGCATTGTACGTCCGCCCTTAACGGTCTTGGAAACACGCTTGATAGCAACAACCTTATCACTTAATTCTAATGACTTAGGATCAATTATTTCTCTCTTCATTTTTCCTTCCTCCCTTAGAACTTAAGTCCGGCCTCTCTTGCTGCCTCAGCAAGAGCCTGAACCTTACCATGATAAATGAATCCGCCTCTGTCGAAAACCACCTCGCTGATGCCCTTTGCGATAGCTCTCTCTGCAATAGTCTTGCCTACGAATTCTGCTGCTGCTACGTTGTCTGTATACTCAAGGTCCTTTGCAGCCTTGTCAAGTGTTGAGGCTGAGCAAAGTGTATTGCCGACAGTATCGTCGATAATCTGAGCATACATATGATTATTACTTCTGAACACGCTAAGACGCGGCTTCTCGGCAGTACCTGAGATACGATTACGAAGTCTTGCGTGCTTCTTCTGACGAATTTCGCTTTTTGACGCTTTGTTAATCATCTTATACTCTCCTTAGATTACTTCTTACCTGTCTTACCGGCCTTGCGGATGATATGCTCATCCTCGTACTTGATACCCTTGCCCTTATACGGCTCCGGCGGACGCTTTGTCCTTATCTCTGCTGCGTACTGGCCAACCTTCTCCTTTGAGATACCCTTAACGATAATCTTATTCTGACCATCACAAACAGTCTCGATTCCGTCCGGATCTGTCATCTCTACAGGATGTGAGTAACCAAGGTTGAGTGTAAGCACCTTGCCCTGCTTAGCTGCTCTGTAACCAACACCGTTGATCTCAAGAACCTTCTGATAACCCTCAGATGTTCCTACAACCATGTTATGAATAAGAGATCTTGTAAGACCATGAAGAGCCTTGATTCTCTTAATATCGTTCGGACGTGTGATAACAACCTGTCCGTCCTTCTGCTCTATAGTAAGCTCCGGAGCGAATGTGCGTGTAAGCTCGCCCTTCGGTCCCTTTACTGTCACTACGTTTCCGTCATTAACTGTTACGGTTACGCCTGCCGGAATAGCTACCGGCATTCTGCCTATACGTGACATATATTCCTCCTTCTTAAATTGTCGTGCACTGCGGCACGTTTTCAGATATTACCAGATGTAGCAGAGAACCTCTCCGCCAACACCCTGCTTGCGTGCTTCCTTATCAGTAATAACACCGGCATTAGTTGAAACGATAGCTGTTCCGAGACCGCCAAGTACCTTAGGCATGTTCTCCTTGCCTGCATATACACGAAGACCAGGCTTGGAAATTCTCTTAAGTCCTGAGATAACTCTCTCTGACTTGCCTGCTGTGTACTTAAGTGTGATAACGATAGTCTTCTGAGCTCCGTCTCCGGTAAGCTCATACTTCTCAACGTATCCCTCGTCAACAAGAATATTAGCTATAGCAAGCTTCATCTTTGATGCAGGAACCTCAACTGTGTCATGCTTGCGCATGTTTGCATTACGAATTCTCGTAAGCATATCTGCGATTGGATCACTCATTTTCTTAATTTCCTTTCGTTAAATGTGATATCCGCTAAAGGTCCGGCATCACCCGCTGTTTAGATGAACAGCAGATAATGCAGAACATTTATTCATGTATTTACCAGCTGGCCTTCTTTACGCCCGGAATCTCGCCCTTGTAAGCAAGCTCTCTGAAGCAGATACGGCAGATGCCGTACTTTCTAAGGTAAGCATGTGGTCTTCCGCAGATTCTGCATCTGTTGTAAGCTCTTGTTGAGAACTTAGCAGGACGCTGCTGCTTTACTTTCATGGAAGTTTTTGCCATTTTCTATGCTCCTCCTTAATTACTTCGCGAAAGGCATGTTGAACAGTCTGAGC
>CAVALT010000001.1:12093-26838 GCA_963589455.1 Clostridiales bacterium | reverse complement strand
AGTCTGAGCAGTTCTCTTGCCTCTTCATCTGTTTTAGCCGTTGTGACAAAGATGATATCCATTCCTCTGGTCTTGTCAACCTTATCGTACTCGATCTCAGGGAAGATAAGCTGCTCCTTAAGTCCGAGTGCATAGTTTCCTCTGCCGTCAAATGCGTTAGGATTAACGCCTCTGAAGTCACGAACACGAGGAAGTGAAAGATTGATGAGACGATCTGCAAAATCATACATCTTCTCACCGCGAAGTGTTACCTTGCATCCGATCGGCATACCCTCACGAATCTTGAAGTTAGCCACTGAATGCTTAGCCTTGGTTACTACTGCGTGCTGTCCTGAAATAGCCTCAAGATCCTTAACAGCAGAGTCTAAAACCTTGGCATTCTCCTTAGCCTCACCTACGCCCATATTGATGACGATTTTGTCAAGCTTCGGGATCTCCATGACGTTCTTGTAGCCGAACTTCTTCTGCATAGCGTCCTTGATCTCTGAATTATAGATTTCCTTTAATCTTGCCATGATTTCTCCTCCTTTCCGTTAAGCTATAACCTTGCCGGTCTTCTTGGCAACACGAACCTTCTTGCCGTCCTCAATCTTGAAGCCAACCTTTGTAGGCTGACCGTCAGCAAGAAGCATAACATTAGAAATATCGATTGCAGCCTCAACCTTGATGATGCCACCCTGCGGGTTTCCTGCACCAGGCTTTGTATGCTTTGTCACTACGTTGCAGCCCTCGACTACAACTCTGTGCTTAGCTGTATCTACGCTCAGAACCTTACCGTCCTTGCCCTTGTCCTTGCCGGCGATGATTCTAACCATATCGTCCTTCTTGATCTTTAACATAGGGCTCCTCCTTATAATACTTCCGGAGCAAGTGATACAATCTTCATGAACTGATGATCACGAAGCTCTCTTGCTACGGGTCCGAAAATACGGGTTCCGCGCGGTGTCTTATCATCCTTGATGATAACAGCCGCATTCTCATCGAAGCGAATGTATGCGCCGTTAGCTCTGCGTGTCTTCTGAACTGTACGAACAACTACAGCCTTTACAACGTCGCCCTTCTTAACAACTCCACCGGGTGTTGCATCTTTGACAGAAGCAACGATTACATCACCGATACGAGCATATCTTCTTGTTGAGCCGCCGCACACACGGATGCAAAGGAGTTCCTTAGCACCTGTATTGTCAGCAACCTTAAGTCTGGTTTCCTGCTGTACCATAGTAATACTCCTTTCTCCTTATTTAGCCTTCTCAACTATTCTGACAAGTCTCCACCTCTTTGTCTTTGACTGAGGTCTTGTCTCCATTACTTCAACGGTATCGCCCTCATTGCACTCGTTGTTCTCATCATGTGCCTTGAGCTTATATGTCTTTTTAACGATTTTACCGATCAAAGGATGCTTAACATTGTCCTGAATAGCAACCGTGATAGTCTTATCCATCTTGTTGCTTACTACCTTACCGGTACGTGTCTTTCTAAGATTTCTTTCCACGATAAATGTCTCCTTTCCTTTGATTATTCTGCCTTCTGCTTCTGAGCAATTACAGTCTGGATACGTGCAATGCTCTTGCGAACCTCTCTGATCCTTGCTGTATTGTCAAGCTGATTTGTTGCGTTCTGGAATCTAAGATTGAAAAGTTCCTTCTTAGCTGATACGAGATCCTCATTTAAAGCCTGAACGTCTTTAGCGATAAGCTCCTCTAAATATTTCTTGGTTTTCATTTCGTATCACCGCCTTCTAAGTCTGCTTTTGATGCTATCTTGCAAGTAAGCGGTAACTTATGCATTGCAAGACGAAGTGCTTCACGTGCTGTTTCCTCAGGAACACCTGCGATCTCGAAGAGTACACGGCCAGGCTTAACTGTTGCAACATAGAAGTCAACAGCACCCTTTCCTGATCCCATACGTACTCCGATAGGCTTTGATGTAACCGGCTTATCCGGGAATACCTTTATCCATACCTGACCGCCACGCTTGATGTAACGTGTCATGGCAACTCTGGCTGCCTCTATCTGGTTGGCCTTAAGCCAGCATGACTCGGTAGCGACAAGACCGAACTCACCGTTGGAGATCTTGTTTCCTCTGTGAGCTTCGCCCTTCATGGAACCACGCTGCTGCTTACGATATTTTGTTCTCTTTGGCATTAACATGATTATTTATCGCTCCCTTCCTTTTTTCTCTGCGGAAGAACCTCTCCCTTATAGATCCAGACCTTAACGCCGAGCTTTCCGTAGGTTGTATCAGCCTCTGCAAAGCCGTAATCAATGTCTGCTCTGATTGTCTGAAGCGGAATAGTACCCTCAGAGTAGAACTCTGTACGAGCTATATCTGCGCCTGAAAGACGTCCGCCTACAGATGCCTTGATACCAAGAGCACCGGCTCTCATTGTTCTCTGTATTGCCTGCTTTACGGCACGTCTGAAGGATACACGATTCTCAAGCTGCTGTGCAATAGACTCTGCAACAAGCTGAGCATCCTTATCAGGTCTCTTGATCTCCTTGATATCAACGAAAACCTTCTTCGTTGTATACTTGGAAATCTCTGTCTTAAGCTTCTCTATCTCAGCACCGCCCTTGCCGATAACAACGCCCGGCTTAGCTGTATAGATAAGAACTCTCAGTCTGTCTGCTGCTCTCTCAAGCTCGATCTTGGAGATAGCTGCGGCCTCTAACTTCTTCTTGAGGAACTTTCTGATGTTGTAATCCTCTACAAGATTGTCAGCAAAGTCTTTGCCTTCAGCAAACCATCTGGAATCCCAGTCTTTGATAACACCGACTCTGAGTCCGTGTGGATTAACTTTCTGTCCCATGCTTTCCTCCCTTACTTCTTCTCGTCAAGAACAACTGTAATATGGCTTGAGCGCTTAAGAATCCTGTAAGCTCTGCCCTGTGCTCTCGGATGAACTCTCTTCATTACCGGTGCATCACTTGCATAGCACTCTGCAACGTAAAGTGTGCTTCTGTCCATATTATTGTTGTTTTCTGCATTAGCTGCTGCAGACTCAAGTAACTTCTTGATTAAGGTTGAAGCATATCTCGGATTGTATGCAACAATACCGATTGCGGTCTCCAGATCCTTGCCTCTGATAGCATCCAAAACGAAGCATGCCTTCTGTACGGAAACTCTTGCGTAAGAAAGCTTAGCGCTTGGTCTTAAATCCTTAACGGCATTACGTTCTCTCTTAATTTGTGCTCTATGTCCTTTTGCCATTTTAGAATCCTCCTTTCACGCCCTGCTTATCTTGAACCTGTCTTCTTCTCGTCCTTACCGTGACCTCTGTAGGTTCTGGTAGCAACGAACTCACCAAGCTTGTGTCCAACCATGTCCTCTGTAACAAATACCGGAACATGCTTTCTGCCGTCATGAACGGCAATTGTAAGGCCTACCATCTGCGGGAAGATAGTAGAACGTCTTGACCATGTCTTAATAACTGACTTCTGTCCGGAAGCGTTCATAGCATCAACTTTTTTAAGAAGAGATGCGTCAGCGAATGGTCCCTTTTTCAATGAACGATGTGACATTATCCTTTATCCTCCTCAATTACTTAATGGCTCTGCCGTCACGTCTTCTGACAATGAGCTTATTTGAAGCCTTCTTCTTCTTGCGAGTCTTAAGACCCATAGCCGGCTTGCCCCATGGAGTTGACGGACCCGGACGACCGATAGGTGCACGTCCTTCTCCACCACCATGCGGATGGTCGTTCGGGTTCATAACAGAACCGCGGACTGTAGGTCTAACGCCCATATGTCTCTTGCGTCCAGCCTTACCGTAATTGATAAGGTTATGCTCACCGTTGCCTACGATACCCATAGTTGCACGGCACTCTGCCGGAACCATACGCATCTCGCCTGACGGAAGTCTAAGTGTAGCATACTTGCCTTCCTTAGCCATAAGCTGAGCTGAGTTGCCTGCTGAACGAACCATCTGTCCGCCCTTACCCGGAAGTAGCTCAATGTTGTGTACATTTGAACCAACCGGAATCTGGCTGAGCGGCAGGCAGTTTCCTACTCTTGCCTCTGCCTCAGCACCGCTCATAACGGTCATGCCGTCTGTAAGACCCTGCGGAGCGAGGATGTAAGCCTTCTCACCGTCTGCATAGCAGATAAGTGCGATATTAGCTGTTCTGTTCGGATCGTACTCGATACCGATAACCTTAGCCGGAATACCGTCCTTTGAATTTCTCTTGAAATCGATTATTCTGTACTTCTGTCTGTTTCCGCCGCCGTGATGTCTGACAGTGATCTTGCCGTTATTATTGCGTCCGGCTGTCTTCTTCTTGCCGGCAAGAAGAGATCTCTCCGGTGTTGTCTTGGTGATTTCTGAGAAATCAGAACCGGTCATCTGTCTTCTTGAAGGTGTATAAGGTTTATATGTCTTAATACCCATGACTTAGTCTTTCTCCTTTATCTTTATTGTCGCAGTTTGTTTCTGCATAATTGCATTAGAGACCCTGATAAATCTCTATCGGCTGTGAATCCTTTGCAAGTGTAACAACTGCCTTCTTGCTCTTAGCTGTCTTGCCGAATACCATGCCGCGTCTCTTCTGCTTGCCCGGCTTGTTCATAGTGTTGACTGAATCAACCTTTGTTCCCGGGAACATCTTCTCGATAGCTTCCTTAACCTGGGTCTTAGTTGCCTGAGGAGCTACAAGGAAGGTGTACTTATTTTCTGCCATAGCATTCATTGAAGCCTCTGAAACAACCGGCTTCAATACGATATCGTAATATTCCATAGCTGCCATTATGCGTATACCTCCTCAATATCGGAAACCGCCTTCTTGGTAACTACTACGGTGTCATACTTCATAACATCATAGGTATTAAGTGTTCCTACCTGTGTAGTCTTAATTGAAGGTATGTTTCTTGCTGAAACGATTACATTCTCGTCAACTGAATCAAGAATGATAAGAGCCTTCTCTACCTTTATAGCATCAAGAACCTTAACCATATCCTTGGTTCTGATTGCATCAAGCTTAAGCTCGTCGATTACTATAAGCTTATTATCCTGAACTCTGCTTGTGAGTGCTGACTTAAGAGCAGCTCTCTTCTCTTTCTTGTTCATGGATACACTGTAATCTCTCGGTACAGGTGCGAATACAACTCCGCCGCCTGCCCACTGCGGTGCTCTTGTGGATCCCTGTCTTGCGTGGCCGGTACCCTTCTGTCTCCAAGGCTTTCTTCCGCCTCCGGAAACCTCAGATCTTGTCTTAGCCTTCTGTGTGCCCTGACGCTGATTTGCAAGATAAGCAACTACAGCCTCATGTACAAGGTTCTCATTAACCTCAACTCCGAATACTGCGTCATTAAGCTCTAACTTGCCAACCTCAGCACCCTGCATGTTGTATACTGATACATTTGCCATTGTCTGTTCCTCCTTTCTGTCCACCAAATTACTTTGATGACTTTACAGTCTCTTTGATGGTTATAAGGGAATTCTTAGGTCCCGGAACCGAGCCCTTAACCAACAGCAGATTGTTCTCAACATCAACTCTGACGATCTCAAGGTTCTCTATTGTTCTCTGTACAGAACCCATGTGTCCAGGCATTCCCTTACCAGGAGTAACTCTTCCCGGTGTAGTTGCCGGTCCGTTTGAACCCTGATGTCTGTGGAACTTTGAACCGTGCTTCATAGGACCTCTGTGCTGACCAAGTCTCTTGATTGCACCCTGGAAGCCCTTGCCCTTTGTAATAGCAGTAGCATCTACTTTATCTCCTGCCTCAAAGATGTCAGCCTTAATCTCATCCTTAACCTTGTAATCTGATGAGTTCTCAAATCTGAACTCGCGAAGATATCTCTTAACAGATACCCCAGCCTTGTCAAACTGTCCCTTAACAGGCTTGTTGACAAGCTTCTCTCTTATGTCGGAAAATCCGACCTGAACTGCCTCATATCCATCGTTCTCGGTTGTCTTAACCTGAGTAACAACGCACGGACCGGCAAGCAGAACAGTTACCGGTATAAGCATACCGGACTCGTCGAAAATCTGAGTCATTCCGACCTTAGTAGCAAGAATTGCCTTTTTCATTATTGTCCTCCCTGATTAATCTACAGCGGAATACCCTGTTGGTATTCATGAAAGACCAGCGCATCGCGATAAGTCGTGATGAAAGGTACTTTCGAAACATTGTTCACCGAAGCTCTTCCTTAATAGAATCAAGCCTCTGTCTTCTCAGTCTCCTTAGCTGCAGGCTTCTTAGCCGGAGCCTTCTTAGCCGGAGCCTTTCTTCCTGAAGCAGGCTTTGTAACAAGCTGCTTTCTCGGTGCACTCTTCTTATCTCCCTCGTTCTTCATCTGAACATCGATATAAACGCCTGCCGGCATATCAAGTCTCTGAAGAGTATCCATGGTCTTCGGACCCGGGTTGATAACGTCGATGAGTCTCTTGTGTGTTCTCTGCTCGAACTGCTCACGGCTGTCCTTATACTTATGAACAGCACGAAGGATTGTAACTACCTCCTTCTTTGTAGGAAGTGGAACCGGTCCGCTAACCTCTGAGCCTGTCTTCTTGCAGCTCTCAACGATCTTTGCAGCTGACTGATCAACAAGCTGATGATCGTAAGCCTTGAGTGTGATTCTCATTATCTGATTTGCCATAAAAAAAGTCGCCTCCTATTCGTACTTTTAAGAGCAGTACGACAAGTGGTGACTGTACACTTTGTCGGGTGTGTCGCTTTCATTGTGCTGTCCACCCCGCTTTCCGGCTTTACGCCGGAGCTAAATTTCCGGTACAGTGACTTGTCGCCAATAATTGACTTGACATTCGCTCCTCGTAAAAACCCATATATGCTTATGATTTTGCATATATGGCAACCTTACGTATCTACGCTATCATGCCACAGCTCCGCAAGAATAGCACAAAAGCGCCTGCTGATGCAAGCGCTTTTGATAAGATATTGTATTTATTTTGTTTTTTCTTTGAAACAATCTTGTTTCAGCGGACAGCTGCTTAAATCAGCATTTCCTTTAGAGCCTTCCACCGTTCTTATCCGGTCGTAAGCCTTGATTATCAGGAGTGTTCCGTTTTATCCGATGTCCGTCGTATTAAACTCCGGTACAAGGCACTCCTCAACCGAAGCGGCGCCTCCGTCCTTCATACCGCTTGAGTTTGATTTATAATCTACCTCGTTCGGATCCTTTCGGCTGTTGAGATTCTTTACCAGTGCACCGCTCTTATTTACAAGATAGGTATTGCCGTTAACGGTATAGTAGGCATATGTATTGTCTATTGCCTTCTGGAGCTTGCCCATATAATAGAGCTTGCCGTTTCTTACGCCGTTCGTACCATAGCCGTTAGATTCATAATGATACGGCCATGAGGTTCCGTCAGCCTCGGTTATGTTCTTCTCGCCGAGCTGCAGACAGGACTGCTCCTTCGTTCCAAAATACATGCTTGTAACAGTTCCGTCGGTTCTCTGCACCTTGCGGAGTCCGTATACAGGATTGCCGTACTGGTTGAACAGGAAGGTATTGGTCTTGCCGTTCTTGGTTATCCTCTTAAGCTTTGCGAGAAGCGTCTCATCATTATCACTTGTTGAAAGGTCATTGCCATAGTACGGTGTTCCCTTTGTATCGAAATAGTACCAGGCCACATCACTTCCCAGCTCCGCATTCTCCGGAGGAGTTATGGAAAGCCAGCCTGTATGCGCTGCTCCGAATGCGCCTATTGAGGTTGAGTCATTATAATACTTATATCCCGCAATTGCCGGTGTGGTATCATTGAGCTTTACCCAGCCTGTCTGCATGCAGCCATACTGATCAAAGGCATATCTGCAGTTATTTATAACATATTCCTTATAGGTAGAATCAGTTGCCGCCGCCATCTTGCCGGTGGACTGAAAATAGTACCAGTAGGTTCCGTCAGAAATCGTTGAGTTGTTGTCATCTGAGACTCCCATATCTGACGAAGGCTCAAGGTTCTTCCAGGTGCTTGTATAAGCATGTCCGTCCGAAGGATCGCAGTAATACCAGTAGCCGCTGTTGTCCTGTACCCAGCCTGTTGCCATGCTTCCGGAGTCATCAAAGAAATAATATACCCCGTTGATCTGTCTGGATTTATTCCTTATAAGCTTTCCGCTGTTGTCAAAATAATACCACTTTGAACCTATCTGTCTCCAACAGTTGGCAAGCATGCGGCCGTCCGAGCCTACATATCTGTCATCATCAACAAAGCTGTCAGTAGCCATAGTGCCGTTGCTGTTCAGGTAATAATATCCTCCGTCCTTACTGGTCTTCCATGTACTGGTCACTTTGCTTCCGTTATCATAATAGACCCAGGTACCGTTTTCCTGTGTCCAGCCATCTGCAAATGAGGCCATGCTCATGGCTGCCGATATCAAAGACGCTGCAAGCACTGCTCTGAACAACTTCTTCATTATATACTCCCACCGTTTCAAATACTGTAAAATACGGAGCACAACACCCTTAGCCCCGACTCTTTATTGAGTATAACAACAAGCTCTGACTGAAACAATAGCATTTTAATAACATATTGTTTACAAATATCTTATGAAGTATGATATGTTGTTACCAGGGCAAAAGCTGCGAAAACATTCAGCACGTTTTCTCGCTGAATATATTTAATGATTGCCTGAACACAAAGTTGAGAAGCAATCCGCCAGCATTCATGGCAAAAACTGCCCCGACCGACATCATTTTACATATTACGGAGTGAGTATTATATGCGTACTGCAAATAACTGGACAGAATATCAGGTACTGGATGTATCAGATGGTGAAAAACTTGAAAACTGGGCTGGCTACAGCTTAATAAGGCCGGATCCTCAGGTTATCTGGAGCTCTGAAAAGAAGCTTCGCGCATGGCGCAGTCCTAATGCTCACTATATCCGTTCATCAAAGGGCGGAGGCGAGTGGCAGTTCTTTGATCTTCCTGAGACCTGGGAGCTTCATTATACTCTTGGCAAGGATCTCTGCCAGGATGACATTTTCGGCATCACCTTCAATCTTAAACCCTTTGCCTTTAAGCATACCGGAGTATTTCCGGAGCAGGCAGCAAACTGGGATCTAAGCTACAGACTTATACGTGAACGAATCAGTTCACAGCCTGCAAGGCCTGTCAGAGTGCTTAATCTCTTTGCATATACAGGCGGTGCTACACTTGCTGCAGCTGCTGCCGGTGCCGAGGTAACTCATGTAGATGCATCCAAGGGCATGGTCGCCTGGGCCCGGGAAAATGCGGCCGACTCAGGCTTATCCTCCGCACCGGTCAGATGGCTCGTTGATGACTGCAGAAAATTCGTTGAGCGTGAGCTCAGACGCAACAACAGCTACGATGCGATAATCATGGATCCGCCATCCTACGGAAGAGGACCCAAGGGTGAGATATGGAAGATTGAGGAAAGCATTTATCCGTTTGTAAAGCTCTGCTCAGAGCTTCTTTCCGAGGATCCACTTTTCTTTCTTATTAACAGCTATACTACAGGTCTTCAGGCCGGCGTTCTTACTGCTATGCTTAAGCTTGCCGTCGCCACTCGCTTTGGCGGAAGCTGCGATGCAGATGAGCTCGGACTGCCTGTGAAAGGCTCCGATCTTGTGCTCCCTGCCGGAGCATCCGGCATCTGGACAGCCTGATATATAGTTAAACCGGCTGAAGTGTTTATGCTTCGGCCGGTTGTTTTATCAGGTGCCTTCATCTGCTTGTCTGTTTTGCAGCTCTTCGATATATTTATTCAAGTCTAACTTTTTATTGAATGCCTTGCTCACAGATCAAACTGATGCTTCATCCGGCTCTTCCTCCGGTAAGCAGTCTGCATAAGCGCGGCATGTGCCTTCTGAGTATCTCTACTGCTATGTATCCTATCGCCGTGCAGATTAAAGGCATAACAATAAATACAGCAGTTCTCAGCATATCATTTTCAAACAAGGTCCGCCCTGTTACAGCCTCCGACAGGATATTAATCAGGCTCTGAACCATTCTTATTATCAGATAATGAACAGCATATATAAAAAAACTGCATTTCATATATGACGGAAGCTCAACCTCCCGGCGTACCGCCACCGATACTGTTGCAAACAGAGCAAATAATCCGCTCAGTCTTCCACCGATAACAGCCGCCATATAGATATATGAATCAGCATTCGCTGCAAGCTCGGCACATACTACACAGATAAAAAAACATACAGCTCCGGCTCTTCCTATGCGGTCAAGCCGTTCCTCATATTTGCCGAAATGCAGTGAAAGCAGTGCTCCGACGGTATAGTAGCACAATGCATCTTCATTAACGTAGTGCCACGGTATACGCTCCCAGAATACTGCCATACAGAAAATACACACAGCAGCAGCCAATGCAGCAGTTTTCCTGCGAATAAGCACATACAGCAGCGGAGCTGCTGCGGTTATCAGTATAAGCTGCTGCAGGTACCAGAATACAGGATTATATCTGTAGCTTATAACTGCAGAAATCAGCTCGTTTATACCTATCTTCGCTCTTCCTGCTGCTATATAAACCGCATAATATATGACATTCCATATTATATACGGAAGTACAAGGCTGAACACGCGTTTCCTGAGCTTCGTCCTGAAAAAGTCTGCAGTCTCTGCTAAGTCCGGACGTGGATCCATATTCCTGAAGAACAGATATCCGCTCATAAAAAAGAAGCCCGGGACAGCCAACTGCCCCAGGCCGGTGCCGAGCATGCTCTCGGCCTTCAGAGATATACAGTCTTTGCCGGCCTGCAAACAGTCTGCCACATCTGAAGGAGCTACTGCATGCACCCATATAACCATAAGTGTTAATATGAAGCTGTATATCGTTATTCTTATATTGAACAGTTTGCTGTCACTGTGCATTATTGGCTGTACGTTCCTTATATCTTACAAGAAGCCTGTTGATCCTCTCAATCGGATTAAGCAGATCGCTTATCGAATAGTCATGATTAAGTGAATCTATGATCAGAGCCAGGAATTTGCCCATCCTAACATCTGCATGCCACTGCTTTTTAACAAGCTCCTCTGACTGATAAACAAGGTTTGTTGTAAATACCTTGTCAATAATTCCTTCTCTGTAGGCAGTATCAAACTTTTCAAGGCCGTCGGTAAATAGTCCAAAGGCTACGCAGACAAATACTCTTTTAGCCTTTCTTGACTTAAGATTCCTTGCAACATCAAGTACACTGTAGCCTGATGAAATCATGTCATCAACGATGATAATATCCTTGCCCTCAACGTCAGGTCCAAGGAACTCATTGGCAACAACAGGATTCTTTCCGTCAATCTTAACAGAATAATCCTTTCTTGCGTAGAACATACCCATATCTACGCCCAGTACACTGGCAAAATATATTGCTCTGTGCATTCCTGGTTCATCCGGGCTGACCACCATCATATGCTCATTGTCAAACTTAAGGTCCTTATACTCTCTGCAGAGTGCCTTAATATACTGATATGTAGGTGTGAAGTTGTCGAACCCATGAAGCGGAATCGCATTCTGAACTCGTGGATCATTTGCATCAAAGGTGACAATATTGGTCACACCCATCGACACAAGCTCCTTGAGCATCTGTGCACAGTCAAGCGACTCTCTTCCGTCTCTGTTATGAACGCGTCCCTCATAAAGGAAGGGCATTATTACGGTCATTCGCTTCGACCGTCCGGCAGCAGCAGCTATCAGTCTCTTGAGATCCTGATAATGATCATCGGGTGAGTAATGATTAAGCTTGTCTCCAACCTTATAGGTTATAGAATAATTAGTTACATCTACAAAGAAATACAGATCATGTCCTCTTGTAGTGCTCTTGATAACTCCCTTACCCTCGCCGGATCCAAATCTCGGACAATCCGACTCTACAATAAAGCTCTCCTTATCGTATCCCTTAAAAAGGATGCTGTTCTGTTCCGCAACGCTTCTCTCATGTCTCCACTCAACAAGGAATGAATCTACGGTTTTAGCCATATCATCCATACCCTTAAGTGCGACCATACCTATCGGTCCGTAAGGTACAATCTCTTCCTCAATATCACTTTTTCTGGTAAACTGACCCGACAGCTTGCTCATCCGATATCTCCCCCTGTTTTTCTGATCCTGAGATCCGTTCCATAGAACGGAAGAAGCTTATATCCGCCTATAAATCTTGATGTTATACGCGATCCGTATACAGTACTCAGCTGATTTAAGGACAGATTCGTAGATATTATAGTAGATACTCCTCTCGTAAGTCTACCCTCAATTACCTCATATAATTTGGATTTTGAATAATCATTGGTGAATTCTGTCCCAAGGTCATCAACAATGAGCAGCTCGCAGTCATTGATGCGTTCAGCTCTTCCCTCAGCAGCCTGCACAGCTGAGCTGTCCTCATTTCTGCTTTTGAAATCCCGAGCCGAAAATGCATTAATCAGATCAGAGGCTCTCTCATACATGACTGTGTGCTGTCTGTCAATAAGTGTCTTGGCTATGCAGTTTCCGGTAAAGGTCTTGCCTGTTCCCGGCGGTCCCATCATAAGAATGCTTGCTCCGCGATGCTCTTCAAAGCCGTCTACAAATTCCATTACAGCAGGCATGACAGTGGTCATCATATACTGGTACTGAGTTGTCTGCTTGGGCTTAAGCTCATTTATGAAAGCAGTGTTATCAAATATATGCTTATTGAAGGTTCCGAAATTCTCTCTTGCAAGTAGTGCAGGAAGACCTGATTCACGATTCAGAAGCTCGGTTTCAAGCTGCTTCAGGCAGCCGCATTTCTCATTGCCGATATAACCGGTGTCACAGCATCTTTCGCAGTAATAATGCATGTCGAGATAATCCCCGCCAAAGCCGGCCTCCTCCAGAAGCCTCTTTTTTCCGGCATTTATTCTTTTTCGCTCATTGCGAAGCTCTTCGACATCCTCAGAAGCTCTTCCGAGCCTGGCCTTAACCTCTCTGACCGAGAGCTCAGCAAGCTGTCTGTTATATGCACTGACAGCCGGAAGCTGCTCTGCCACCTCCTCCTGTCTCTGTCTCTGTCTGCTGCAGGCATCACTGCGGCGCCTGCTTATAACCCTCATTATCTCATTGTACTGCTCTCTGCTTAAGGACATTACTGTATATTCCTCTGCACTACGCTGTTAAGCCAGCTGTCGAGATCCTTTGTTTCTCCCGACAATCCGTTTTTGCTTTTTCTTACAGCTGCCTTGGCACCGCTTTCGTTCCTGTGTCTGTCAAATTCTCTGGTGCGTCTCTTTGCCTCATTAACAGTACGTATGCCTATATTTGCCCAGTCAAGTCCGGTTTTCTCAATATAGCGCATACTGTTGTGGTTGGTTTCCACACAATACTGAACCAGATAATCAAGTACATCAAAGGGAATATGCAGGCCGTCATAAAGATATGCCAGCACCTGCTCCTCCTGCTCAGTAAGGATCTTGGACCTATATTTCTGCACCATAAAAAGAAGCTGCTTAAACTCGGCATCCTCCGCTAATCTGTTTAATGCTGCCTTGCCCTCTGTGCGCTTATATCTGCTGCGTATATCCGCATCAGCATCAGCTTCGCCGCAGGATATTGCTTCCGATGCATCAGAGCATGATGAGGAAGCATCTCCCGTCTCCTCTGATGCCGAAGACACTGCAGTTCCCGACAGACGTCTTGCAGATACCGCTCTGCCTGCCGACTCAGATCCACTGCCTACCGACACAATGCCGCACTTCTCCCAGTACCTGATTGCCCTGCGAACATCACCCTCCGTAAGCTCGAGACTTTCAGCTACCTTCTCTACATCTATACTGTCAGTACGATTCCTGAGCAGATAGAGATATACCTTAACATAATCGCCGTTGGCTGACGGCATATATTTATCCAGAAATTCGTTGGCCACAAGTGTTGCGTCAACCTGGAAAAGATCATTACAACTCATTTCAACAACCATCCTTCATCGTTCATTATCTTATCATAAGCGGGCGTTATTTTGAATAACACAGAGGTTGTCATAATTATGTTGTGGATAAAGTGAATAAGCCGGTTTTTGCTTTGAAAAGCCGCCTTTTTACGCAAAAAAGAATCCACACGGAGTTATGCACAAATGTGCAAATCCGTGTGGATAATGTTGATAACTATCTCGCTGTAAGCTGATCTGCTATATCTACGACGTTTCCCGCACCCATAGTTATCAACATATCGCCCTCTGTGACGTTATCTTTAATATATTTTTTTATTTTTTCGAATTCCGGAATATAAACAGCCCTGCCGCCTGCAGCATTTATAAGAGCAGCAATATCAGCTGAGCTGACTCCGAGAGTATTAACTTCTCTTGCTGCATATATATCTGCAAGAATGACCTCATCTGCATTCCTGAGAGCCTCAGCAAATTCATTAAGCAGAGCCTTGGTTCTTGTATAGGTATGCGGCTGAAATACAACATAAAGCTTATTATGTCTGCACTGCTTTGCAGCCCTGAGTGTTGCCTCAATCTCCTGCGGATGATGTGCATAATCATCAAGTATCTCGCAGCCGTTGACTGAGCCCTTATGCTCAAATCTTCGCTTAACGCCCTCAAAATTCTTAAGTGCTTCCCTGATATCCTCAAGTCCTGCACCAACTCTCTCGGCTGCTGCTATCGCAGCAAGAGAATCTATAACATTATGTCTGCCGTGAACCTTAAGAGTAATCCTTCCAAGCTCCCTGCCTTTTTTAACAAGGGTATAGCTCGGTCTTGCAAATTCATCAAAGCTGATATCCCTTGCAGTGTAATCATTATTCTCACCGAGACCGAAGGTTGTAAAAGGACATCCGAGATCATCCGTGAAAAATCTGCA
>CAVALT010000001.1:0-12083 GCA_963589455.1 Clostridiales bacterium | reverse complement strand
TCCCTGATATCTCCGTTTATAATGAGAAAGCCTCTCTCATCCTGCGGAAGCGTATGAATGAAACGTTTGAAGCTGTTTCTTATATCATCTATGTCCTTGAAGAAATCAAGATGATCCGCCTCTACATTAAGCACCACGGCAACAGTCGGATGAAAGCTCAGAAAGCTGTTGGTATACTCACAGGCCTCTGCAACAAAGTAATCCCTTCCGCCGTTTCTGAGATTGCCGCCTATAGCATCCAGAAGACCGCCTACAGACACTGTCGGATCCTTTTGTGCCTGGATAAGTATCTCAGTAAGCATCGAGGTCGTTGTGGTTTTGCCGTGTGTACCGGCAATATTAACCGCTTCCTCATAGTTGGTCATAATCTCCCCGAGAAGCTCAGCTCTCGAGAGCATCGGTATACCTCTTCTTACAGCCTCTGCAAACTCCGGATTGTCAGGATGTATGGCTGCAGTATAAACCACAAGCTCCGGATTATGGATATTATCTGCACTCTGGCCTATAAATATCTCAGCGCCATTGGCCTTCAGCTTATCCGTAAGAGCCGACTGCTTCATATCCGATCCGCTGATCCTAAAGCCGGCCTCAAGCAGTATCTCTGCAAGTCCGGACATGCTGATTCCGCCTATGCCTATAAAATGAACCGATATAGGTGTATTAAACTTAACCTGATACATAATTACTTAGCCGTAGCTGTTACTCTGGTCTCTCGAATGACATTTACCTTGATCTGACCCGGATATGTCATCTCATTCTCAATCCTCTTGGCGATATCTCTTGACAGTATAACCATATCTGCCTCGCTTATCTCCTGAGGAACAACCATTATGCGAACCTCACGGCCCGCCTGTACAGCATATGACTTCTCAACTCCCTTATATGAATTAGTAATCTCTTCAAGCTGCTTAAGTCTCTGAGTATATGTCTCAAGCGACTCTCTTCTTGCTCCGGGTCTGGATGCCGATATGGCATCAGCTGCAGCAACGATGAAGGATATCGGATTGTTTGCCGGCACATCTCCGTGGTGAGATTCGACCGCATTGATAACAACCGGTGATTCCTTATATTTGCGGCAGATCTCTGCGCCGAGTGATACGTGTGTACCCTCCTGCTCGTGATCGACAGATTTGCCGATATCATGAAGAAGACCTGCCCGCTTTGCCAGTCTTACATCATATCCAAGCTCAGATGCAAGAAGTCCTGAAAGCTGGGCAACCTCAATGCTGTGCTTGAGTCCATTCTGACCGTATGAGGTTCTGAACTTCATGCGTCCGAGCAGCTTCACAAGCTCAGGGTTAAGTCCGTGTACACCTACCTCAAGTACAGCCGACTCTCCTTCCTCACGGATAGTGTTTTCAACTTCCTTTTTAGCCTTCTCTACCGTCTCCTCAATGCGTGACGGGTGAATACGTCCGTCCACGATAAGCTTTTCAAGTGCAACCCTTGCAATTTCCCTTCTTACCGGATCGAAGCCAGAAAGCACTACTGCCTCAGGAGTATCATCTATAATCAGCTCGACTCCGGTGAGTGTCTCAAGAGTTCTGATATTTCTGCCCTCTCGTCCTATGATGCGTCCCTTCATATCATCATTAGGAAGCTGGACTACGGACACCGTTGTCTCTGCCACATGATCTGCAGCACAGCGCTGTATGGCAGTAACAATATAATCCTTGGCTCTCTTGTCGGCCTCCTCCTTGGCAATATTGTCATATTCCTTGATGATGCGGGCCGTATCAAGCTTAATATCCTCGGTTACCGAGCTGAGCAGCTCCTCCTTGGCCTGATCGGCTGTAAGTCCTGATATGCGTTCAAGCTCTGCAACAACCTCTGCATGCTTCTGCTTAATTTCCTCAGCCTTGCGGTTCAAGGTATTATCCTTGGTGTTGAGCTCCTTATCTTTTTTGTTGAGCTCAGCCTGAAGCTTGTCTGCACTTTCCTCGCGCTTTACAAGTCTCTGCTCCTGCTGCTGGAGCTCTCTTCGTCTCTCGCGCTGCTCCTTTTCAAATTCCGCTTTGTTTTTGATTGACTCCTCTTTAGCCTCAAGCAGAGCCTCTCTCTTCTTTGTTTCTGCTGTCTTAACTGCGTCGTCTATTATTGAACGTGCGCGCGTTTCCGCTGAACCAACCTTCTGTTCATACTCACCAATACCCTTGTTTTTGCCTATGGCAAAGCCGGCAAGGGCCGCAATAATAGCTACCACAATAAGCACAAGCATGACCACTATTACAGGCATCTTGTACCCCTCCCCTGTTGTGAAATTGGCATCTGTTTAGCACCCTGTGTATTTTAGCGTAAATTGACTGCCTGCAGGCAAATTCACACTGAAATACACAAGGCGGCCAAGACCCGAAGGACCTCCAGGCGGCCGCATCGAGGATTTGCGGAGCAAATTCGAGATAGGTGCTAAATAGATACTGAAATTGAAATATATCTGCGATTTATGTAAACCTTTTTGTCAGAATACAGAAAAACACGCATATATTCTACCTTTTTTCTTTGTCAAAGTCAAAAGAATTTCCCGCGGTGACCAAAAAGCGGACACCTTTTATGCTCAGATGTCCGCTTTTTGTATATGCCGAAAGTTATGGAAATGCTGATTAATGCGTTTCACACGCCGGGTTTAAGCTGTGAAGCAGCTAATCTAATCCCAACGCAAATCCGTGTGATCCGCAGGAGGCTGTTAAAGAAATGCTGACTTAATCAGTCTTTCCTTAGCCTTCAATGCTCATAACTCCCTGCACTGCCCATTTATAATTTGTAATGGCCTGTATTAAATTAAGTCTTGTCAGCTCCGCTCCGGCCCTGAAGGATACAAGCTGCATATTCAGTCCTGCATATTCCGCACTGCTTATCATACCCATATCATTTTTAAGCTTAACTGTCTGCTCAGCCAGCTCAGCCTTTCTCATAGAGGCATCTGCTGAATCCGCAAGAATCAGCTGCCGCTCCACCTCGGTTTTCAGGGCATCAAATGCACTTCCTGCCTTTGCCCTTGCCTCATTCTCACCAAGCTCCCTGCTTTTCATGCCGTCGCTTGACTTCTGGTAGCTGCTGAGGCTTCCTGCCGATATAACTGCTGAATTGCCGTCTACCGCAGTTTTGCGGTCCGCAGCCGTATCCCTTCCCTCCATAAAGCTGCGGTCAGGATCCGGAATATCTCCTATGGACACAGCAGCATCCGCATCATAGCCGCACTGCACCAGTATGTTTTTTCTGAGCATGGCAATTCCGGCGTCAAGCTCAGCCAGTGTTTTCTTCGCGGTATTCAGCTGATTAAGATACGTTTTTGTCTGTATATCGGTAGATATTGACTCAGCCTCCATAGCCCTGTAGCTTTCATACAGCGATTCATAAAGCTTTACCTGCTCTTCTGCAAGACTGCGGTTTGTTTCAAGTATCTTATACTGAATAACAAGTGTCTCTACTGTCGCAGTCAGCTGATTTTTTACGGGTTTGAGTGCAGTATCCACACTTTTTCCTGCATTATACAGGCTCATCCTTGTGCTCGATACTGCCGAGCCGATGCTTCTCTTTCCCTTTTTTGCTGCTGCAAGTCCGGTTTCAAGCTGCGTCAGTGCCGCATCCTTAGACACCGACTGTCCGTACAGGCTTACTGTATTTCCCGGCACTGAGCTTATAAGCTTCTGATTATCTTCAAGAGCATCTATGGTTGAATCAAGCTCATCCATCTGCTCCCTCATCTGTGACCTGAATTCCTCATAGGCCGTGTTTATGGTGTTAAGACTCGAGTCGGCCTGTTTAAAATATTTAACATAGGTCGGATTTCTGTATTCGATAAGGTCCGGAAGCTCATTCCAGCTTATGACATCGTCATACAGGGCTTCATATGTCTCCCTGCTCATTCCATCGGGGATTCCGACCGTGCTCTGATCCCTGGTCGGACCGTTTAAGCCGAGATCATAGCTGCTGCCGTCTATAATGGTTTGCTCGGATACAGCATTTTCATCAGTTGCCGGAAGTGCAGGCACATTGCTGTAGTCCCTGCTGCCGTCATCCTTCAGCACATAAGCCACTCCGTACTCATCTGCTTCTATGCTGTCAGCATATACGGGAAATGCCGCTGCCGCCCATCCCGCTGTCCACACTGCCAGCATACAGGCTGCTCCGTATCCTGTTATAAGCTTTCTGATTCGAATCATCTGCAACCTTTCATATAACCGCTCTGATATCAGGGCAAATGCCTTCGCCCCTGCTGTACTGCTATAAAGCTTTTGCCACTTCTGCCCTATTATGATGTTGGAGTCAGAAGGTTTTTGCCTATACATTGCCGTTAACTGCTGCATCATACTTTGCCTTAGCCTGCAGCATTGCGATATAGGCCTTTTGCTCTGCATATTCAGTACTCTTAAGCGTATTTTTCACACCCTCATATTCAATGCTGCTGATCGTACCGAGCTTTATATTATTATCGGCTGTCAGGAGCTTGCGCTCTGCTGCCGTCCTGTCATTTACGGTATTGGTATAGGCTGTTCCTGCATTTACAAGGCTATCATAGGCTGCCTTAAAATTAATCCCGAAGCTTTGTATATCATCATTAAGCTGATTCTGATTCTGTTCAACCACAAGGGCAGTATAAGAACCGGTCTGAGCATTTTTAAGCTTAAGCTCATCCATCCTCAGCGTAAGATTGTTCTCTCTTGCCTTTGCCTTATCCTGCTCATAATTTATGGAGGCTGCATAATCAGCACTCAGCTCAGGCAGTGCTCCTATAACAGCATCCTCAGAATCATATTTCCAGCCGCACATAACAGTAAGTGTACTGTAATTGCTCCTGATTGATGTGCCTGCACTCAGCAGTGCAGCCTTTGCCGCAGCAGCATTTTCCTTTGCAGTAAGGACCTCTGTTTCAGTTGTCATGCCAAGCTTCTGCTTATTCATAGCTGATACATACAGCTTTTCAAGATAAGCTTCGTTTGCTGTATCATATTCCTGCTCATACTGTGCAGCATAGTAGTTTAAGAATGCAGTCCTTGCTGTTTCGGCTGTCTGCCTCTCAATAAGCTCATACTGAAGCTCTATTACCTGCGAATCCGCAACACTGCTCTCTGCCTGCAGCCTCATGCTGTCAGCACTCGTCTTATAGCTGGCGGCTGTCAGCGCACTTGTATCCGCATACTGCTCATACAGGCTGTCGTACTCATCTGCCTTGTCAATGAGATAGTCTCTGACCTGAGATGCATTCTCGTTTTTACGCTTATCGCTGGACCATTCATTGCGGTTTTTAACCACAACTGCATTATAGTTGTGGATCAGCTCATCAATTTCATCCCATTCAAGCCTGTTGTCGCCCAGGGTATTCTGCTTTTCCTCACTAAGCTGCTCTACCGGCCCGGCTTTTGTCTTTCCTGACACATCTGCAGATGCCTTAACAGTATCTGCAAATGCTAACTGCGGAAGAACAGCTGCAGCAGCTAAAGCCAAAACCACCCCGACAGCAGCTTTACGGATATATCCTTTTAAACTCTTTTTAAACATATAGCCTATCTCCCCGTGCCTATGTCATCTGCTCACGAATTATGGCCTCTTCTCCTGCCGTTCATAATACAGTAGTAAACAGGCAGTACTATGAGTGCAAGCACAGTCGAGGTTATAAGACCTCCGATATTTACAAGTGCAAGTCCCTGCATGAGCTCTCCGGAATCTCCGTAGCCGATGCCCATAGGCAGCATGGACAATACTGTTGTAAGCGTCGTCATCATAATAGGACGAAGTCTTATTGCTCCTGCCTCTGTTACCGCATTCATGAAGGACATCTCATTTCTGAGCTGATCAACTGTATCCACATACAGTATGCCGTTGTTTACTACTGTTCCTATAAGCATCAGGAAGCCGATAAGCGTCGGCATGCTTATATCTATGTCCAGCAGCCACAGGAAGCCGCAGGCTCCTATCATTGCAAACGGTATGGTTGTCATGACCATGAATGAGAATCTCGGTGATTCAAACTGGGCTGCCATAACCACAAAGACAAGGAATACAGCAATGATTATCGCCGTTGCGAGGCTCTTAAACTCATCATACATCATATCAAGCTGAGCATTTGTCGAAAGCTCGACATTGCCGGTGAGCCTCGGTGTGACATAGCTGCTGTTTACAGCTGCCTCGGTATTTTTATCTGCGAGATCCGTATAGCTGGCCGTTATTGTTGACTGATACTGCTTATTATATCTCTTAATGCTTGACGGGCTGTCCTCAAAGCTCACCTCTGCTATATCCTTAAGATATACCGTATTGCCGGCTGATGAGGTAAGCAGGATGTCCTTGACCTTGCTGATGTCATCATACTCATCCTCAGGATATTCAACCTTAACTGAAAGGTTCTGTCCGTCCACATCCATGGTATCAGCCTTGGTTCCTGAAAGCATGGTATACAGGCTTCCTGCAACCTGCTTTGGCACAAAGCCCTCCGCAGCAGCTGCAACCGGATCTATATCAAACTTTATTACGGGAGCCGCATTTGCAAGTGATGAGGTAACTGCAGTAAGCCTGCTGTCGGTTTTAAGTGCATCATATATATCATCAGTAACAGCCTTAAGCTCATCATAATCCGAGCTTACAAGCGTCAGGGAATAGCCGGAATCCGTATTCATCATGCTGGTCTGTGAATATGCAGATATGCTCAGATCACAGTCCGCTATATTCTGGAAGCTGCGCTTCCACAGATCTATTGTTTCCGCCGTTGTTTTCTTTCTGTCCTTCTTAAGATATACTGTGAAGCTGCCCGTTCCAGATGAGGTATAGCCCATGCTTCCGCTTGAAAGCATGTTTTTGTCAACATCCTCGTCAGCCATGATTGCACTCTCGATCTCAGTAAATTTCTCAAGCTGCTTCTCTGTTGTAAGGCCAGGCTTCATATCCACACTCACCTGAATCTGGCCCTGGTCTATCTCCGGCATAAGCTTCATGCCGAGTTGGGTTGCCGATATCAGTGCAATAACAACAAAGGCTCCTGTAATCACCACTGTCTTCTTTTTATTATTCAGTATACGTGACTCAAAGCTGCGGTAGGCATCCTGCAGTCTCCTGATAGGACGGTATATGGGAGCATTTTCCTTCTCTGTCGGCTTATAGAATACATAGCACAGCGGTACAACTGCGAGCGCCGAAATCAGAGAGGCTATCATACTGAATACTATGGTCATTCCGAGCGGCTGGAAGAACTGACCCGAAAGTCCGTTCAGAAAGCCTATCGGCAGGAATACGACACAGGTCGTAAGTGTAGATCCGAGTACGCTGCCTGCAACACTTGCCGTTCCGTTTATCGCATTTCTGATATAGCCGTCCCGGCTTGTATCCGGATCAAGCTCCTGTGCTCTGAAGCAGGCCTCCAGAACAACAATTGAGTTGTCCACCATCATGCCGACAGCCAGAACCATTGATCCAAGAGTAATGACGTTCAGCGAGTATCCCATACAGCTCATCATCACAAGTGCTGATAAGATCGATATAGGGATCGACGTTGCCACTATAAGAGAAGCCTTTATATCGCCGTAGAACAGGAACAGCACCACTGTTGAAAGCACTATGGCGATAATCATGGTCTCAAATACCGAGATGAGCGAGCTGTTGATCTGATCAGACGCATCCTGAACTATCGTATATTCAAAGTTGGGGTCATTGGCCTTAAGCTTCTCAAAGGCCTTAACCGCATTTTTTGATACTGCCGAGGCTGAATACTGCTGATTTTTGCTGATTGCCAGAATAACAGCATCTGAGCCGTTGTATCTTCCGATATTAGAGATCTCCTCATTAGCTCTGGATACCTCTGCAATATCCTCAAGATAGATTATATTGCCGCTGCCGTAGCTTATCGGGATCCTTTTGAGCTCCTCAGGGGTCTTGTACTCAACGCCGAGAGAAATATTCATCTCTGTATTGCCTACATCTGTTGAGCCTGCAGGCACGGAAAATGAAGCCGAGCCCACAAGCTGTGCCACAGATGTCATGTCAAGATGGAGCTGTGCGAGCTTCTCGGGATCCAGGCGTACTCTTACATACTCCTTCTGTCCGCCGTAGATATCTACGGATGCAACCGAGCTTATCTTCTCTATCTCCGGCTTTACGGTATTCTCAGCATAATTGTAGATATTGCTGATCTCCGGGTTATTGATGCAGACATACATGGAGGCCATCTCATTAACGTTAAGCTCCATTATATTCGGCTCGTCTGCATCATCCGGAAGCTCTGACTCGACTGAATCAAGCTTTTTTCTGAGCTCGGTATAGGCATTATTCATGTCTGTGCCGTATTCATACTGCAGCAGTATCATTGAATAATTCTCACTCGAGCTGCTTGTTATCGAATCAACTCCCGAAAGAGTGCCTATCTCATCCTCTATTTCCTTTGTTATCAGCTCATCTATATCCTCCGGGTTTGCTCCGGCATAGGTGGTGGTGACAATAAGCATAGGCATATTGATATCCGGAGTGAGCTCCAGCTTCATATTGAAAATGCTTATCGCTCCGAAGAATATGAGCGAGATTATACAGAGCACTGTTGTTACAGGTCTCTTTAATACGAATTTTGTCAGCTTAATCATCTTCGCTTATTCCTCCGGAAGCACCTGAACCTGTGCTCCCTCATACAGCTGCGAGCTCCAGCTGGTCACAAGCAGGCTGTCAGCATCAATACCGCTTACTATCTCCGTTTTCTCATTATCTGAAAGTCCTGTCTCTACCTGAGCACGATGTACGGTGCCTGCTCTGTTTTCATCGCTGATGGTGCTGCCCTCGGCCAGCTCGGCATTTTCATCATTATAGCTTAAGGTATATACATACGTGAGTCCGCCGTCGTAGCTTATATCATCCGTATCTACTGTAAGCACATTCCTGTGCTCCTCTGCAGTAAATTTAAGCTTTACGCTTGATCCGTTTGCTATGGAATTATGCTCGGTAAATGCAGCCTCCACCTGGTAGAGACCTGTTGACGCACTTGGAAGCGTTGAAACAGAGGTAACCGTCGCCTTATAAGCAGAGCCCTGCTTGCTGACCTCAACAGGAGTGCCCTGGCTGAAGGCTGGCAGAAGTCTGTCTGTGACATTAAATACCACCTTGTTCTCCCCTTCTGAGGAAATGATGCATACCTGGGTGCCTGCAGAAGCCAGTCCGTTAATGCTCATGCTGGTTGATTCTATGGTTCCGGAGACAGGTGCTGTTACTGTTGAATATTCAACCTGAGTATCATACTGAAGCTTAGCCGCCTCCCTCTGAAGCTTTGCTGCATCCAGTGCTGCCGCCGCCTGATCATAGGCGTTCTGAGTCTGCTCAAGATTCTGCTTTGAGATATCTCCGGTCTGATAAAGTGCAGCCATCCTGTCCAGATTGGTCTTTGCAAGCTCAGCAGCTTCACCTGCCGTATTAAGCTGAACCTCTGCCTGTTCAAGCTGTATCCTGGAGGAATCTACGGTTTTGGAATTATCTATTGTACATATGGGATCTCCCTCATTTACCCGGTCTCCCACATTTACAAATATTTCCCTGATCTCCCCTGCAGTCTTAGGGACAACATAATATACGTCTCCTGGCTGAACTGTGCCTATCAGGCTTGTTTCAACGCTGACATCGGCATACTCCGCATGACCGACAGAAACCGTTGAAAGAGGATCTATCTCAATTTTATCTGCAGTAAAGAAAAGCCTCCTTACAATAAGCACTGCCAGAAGCGCTGCCAGCACCAGAAGAAAGATGTGTGCAGCCTTAAGCCCGGGCTTTTTTCTGCCTGCTGTGCTTACTTCATCATTAATGACATCTGAGGAAGCTGTATCTGCTGCGTCCTTCGGATCTCTGTCCTTATCAAATTCCATGTTAAAAACCTCTCTGCCAGAACTTCATTTACAGGATGCCTGAATCAGAAGCTGCTGACTTTGGCACCTTAATATGTCTATTATGTGAATAATATATAAACTTTGTTTATTAAATGGGAATTAACTGCAGATTAAATGTGATATGCTGCCGGGTCAAAAGCTTCAGAATCCGAATATGAGCTGCCCGCAGAAGAACATTTGTGCCAGGGCCTGCAAAAGCATGATCCGAAATATAAAAAACATTTCCCGCAGAAAAGTTTTTGTCCTGCAGAAAAGCTGCCGCACCTCCGGCTTTTATCAAACCGGTGATGCGGCAGCTTTCTTCTGCACAGGCATCTGCACATAATGTAATCAGAAATCCTTATTCAGCTTGTCCAGGACTGTATCCTCCTGGTTCTTGATATGCTTCTCAACAACCTTCAGGCCTGAGGCATAGTCACGATTAATAAAGGAATCGTATATAAGTCTGTGCTCTTCAATAAGTGTCTTGCGGGCCTCTATATCCTTGCTGTACTCCATACGATAGCGGTACATGTTCTCCTTGAGTGCCTGCAGCAGCTCACTGAGCTTATCATTGTCAGCCGCATCATATATGGCAAAGTGGAACGCCTCGTCAGCCTCTGTGATCTTAATAAGATCTCCTTCTCTGACTGCAGCCTCGAAATTCTTCTCAGCCTGCTCCAGTGCCTCGCGATCCTTCTCCTTGAAGTTCTTGAATGCACACTCATACGCCATTTTCTCGAGTGTCATTCGTACCTGCAGAACATCGGTGAGCATCTTCTGAGAAATACCTGCCACTATTGCGCCCTTGCGCGGGATCAGTGTAACCAGTCCTTCATCCGCAAGCTTTTTGATAGCCTCTCTTATCGGAGTACGGCTCACGCCCATCTTCTCGGCAAGCTGTATCTCCATGAGTCTCTCTCCCGGATTAAGCTCACCCTTCAGGATAGCCTGTCTGAGTGTAGCAAAAACCAGCTCACGAAGCGGCATGTATTCATCTCTGATAACGGTAAATTCGGAACTCATGGTAAACCTCTCTTTACTTTATGTGCCCCACCCTTTCTATGTACATATAGTACTCAAAAAAATACAAAATCACAAGTTGGCAACTTATATAAATTCTGTCTCAATCAGGTCTGATATTTCGTCAAAATAATCATAGGATCTTATTTTTTCTCCGGCATTATGCATAATTTTTCTGTCCGAAAACAGTCCATATACCACAGAACCGCTGCCTGTCATGGCACTTGCCTTTGCGCCGTTTTCCATAAGATCAGCCTTTATCCGTTCTATCAGCGGAACCTCAATAATCACAGGCTGTTCAAGTACATTGCCGATTTTTTCATACATTGCTGTACAATCTCCGTTTTCAAGGGCCTTTACAAGCTCATCAGTAGCTATATGTTCGCCGCAGACACAGCACTTTGTATTAATATTGTTCAATTTATCATATGCCGCATAAGCCTTTGGCGTAGACATACCTCTTCGCGGCTTTATCAGAAGCACGTAGCTTCTTATCCTGCAGTCTATGGGAGTAAGCCTTTCTCCTATGCCCTCTGCAAGCGCAGTTCCTCCCGTAAGACAGTACGGAATATCAGCCCCGAGCCCGACCGACAGCCCTGAGAGCTCCGACATGGAGCGTCCGAGACCAAAGAGCTCATTCATACCCCTGATCACAGCTGCCGCATCTGAAGAGCCGCCTGCAAGTCCGGCCTCTGAGGGTATACGCTTTATAAGTCTGATTCTCACTCCGCTCTTTATTCCGAAGCTCTGCTGCATAAGCTCCGCTGCCTTGTACATCAGATTGTTGCGGTCAGCCGGAATATAGCCTCCTCCCTCTCCTCTTCTGTCGTCTATGCTGATATAAATCCCATTATCCTCCGAAGGCGTTATCTCAATATCATCACAGAGCTTAAGGCTCTGCATAACCATGCGCAGCCTGTGATATCCCCGCTCATCCGTACCTATGATATCAAGACTCAGATTAATTTTAGCATTAGCTTTTACGTTCATATCTCGTTCATATTTCCTTAAAATTAAGTTTACTTTAGTATCATAAATCCTTAACTCATGGACTTTATATTATAACCATACAAAGCATACAGACAGTTGTTGCTGCGTGTAAATATTTTTTTCATAATGCTTGCCCCGGCTGATTCTTATGAATCACCCGGGGCTTCTCCCTTTTTCAGGGAAAGCTGATTAAAATATTTCCAACGCTGGATTTGCAAAATCCAAAAGCAAATACACGAGAGC